>NZ_SJOR01000007.1:0-98588 GCF_012027715.1 Massilimicrobiota sp. SW1139
CATTATGAACGAACACGATTCAACGCGCTATCTTTTTGCACAAAGTATTAAAGATTTAATGGCAAAACAGTCATTAGATAAAATGACTGTTACAGATATTGTGAAACATAGTGGAATGACAAGACAAACTTTTTACCGCTATTTTAAAGATAAATACGATTTGGTTAATTGGTATTTTGAAAAACTGGCTGATAAATCATTTCGACAGATTGGCAATTCTTCAACACTGAGAGAAGGACTGATTAAGAAATTTACTTTTTTACTGAATGATAAAATCTTTTTTATGCAGGCGTTTCAATCTAAGGATTATAATAATGTCGAAAATTATGATTATCAATGTATTTTAGAGTTTTATCAGAATATTATTTATAAAAAAATAGGAAATATTCCTACGGATATTATGTTTTTATTAGAAATGTACTGTCATGGTTCTATCACAATGACAGTGGAATGGGCGATTTCAGGAATGAATAAGACACCTGAAGAAATGGCTGATTTATTAATTCAGGCTTTACCTCCTAAATTAGAGCAATTGTTGTCTGATTTATAGTTTTGATGAGCCTATATGGGACATGTTAATAGGTTATGAAAGTGGAGTTCATATCAATATAGAATTCCTGTGAAAATGTTTTATGAAGTAAAGTGACAAACGCTTTCATTTGTCACTTGTTTTTATTTTCACAAGAATGTTAAAATAGAATCAGCAAAATAAAGGAGATGTAATAAAAATGGCAAACAGATTTGTATTAAATGAAACAAGCTATCATGGAAAAGGAGCAATCAATGAAATTGTTACTGAAGCAAAAGCAAGAGGTTTTCAAAAAGCATTGGTTTGTTCTGATCCGGATTTAATTCAATTTGGAGTTACAAAAAAAGTAACAGATTTATTAGACGAAGCAGAATTGGTTTATGAAATTTATTCAGATATTAAAGCTAATCCAACAATTGAAAATGTACAACATGGTGTAGAAGCATTGCATAATGCAAAAGCTGATTATATTATAGCTATTGGTGGTGGATCATCAATGGATACTGCTAAAGCGATTGGGATTATTGATCGTAATCCAGAATTTGGAGATGTAAGAAGCTTAGAAGGTGTTGCTGATACTAAAAATCCATGTACACCAATCTTTGCAGTACCTACAACAGCAGGAACAGCAGCTGAAGTCACTATCAATTATGTTATTACTGATGCACAAAAAGATAGAAAAATGGTATGTGTAGATGTTCATGATATTCCAGTTGTTGCTTTTGTTGATCCTGATATGATGGCAAGCATGCCTAAAGGTTTAACTGCTGCAACAGGTATGGATGCATTGACTCATGCGATTGAAGGATATATTACTAAAGGAGCATGGGAAATGAGTGATATGTTCCATTTAAAAGCAATCGAAATCATTGCGAAAAACTTAAGAGGAGCTGTTGAAAATACACCAGAAGGTAGAGAAGGTATGGCTTTAGGTCAATATATCGCAGGTATGGGATTCTCTAATGTTGGTTTAGGATTGGTTCATAGTATGGCACATCCTCTTGGAGCATTATATGATACACCTCATGGTGTGGCTAATGCGATTATTTTACCAACAGTTATGGAATACAATGCACCATATACTGGTGAAAAATATAAAGATATTGCTGAAGCAATGGGTGTTGATACAACAGGTATGAGCCAAGATGAATATCGTCAGGCTGCAATCAATGCTGTTAAACAATTATCACAAGATGTTGGTATCCCAGCTGATCTTAAAGATATTGTTAAAGAAGAAGATTTAGACTTCTTAAGTGAATCAGCTTTAGCTGATGCATGTTGTCCAGGAAATCCTAGAGATACAAGTGTTGAAGAAATTAAAGCATTATATCAATCTTTATTATAATAATTCACAAAGTACATCTGTCATGGGTGTACTTTTTTTGTTATAATGAAAATGGAGTGTGAAAATAGATGGAAATGATTAACCAAACATTAATAATGTCTTTTTTAGGGATGATTGCAGTTAGCAGTATTGTTTTTCCTATTCTTTTTCTTGTACAAAGACGTAAACAACATCGTGAATGGATGCAGTGGTTAGAGATGAAAGATAAAAATAAATCTTAAGATGGATTTTATTGATAATTTTAAAAATGATATTATACTATAAAGTAGAGGTCGTTTGACAATTCAATGGTTTTATAGTAATATTTAGGAAATTTATGTGATGAGAAGGAGATATGTATCAAAATGGACTCGAGTCAGATAGTCATGATTTTTACTTTTATTGTGCTTATTTCATTATCGGCTCTTTTTTCAATGAGTGAAACAGCATTTATGTCAATCAATAAAATAAGAGTAAAGACATTGGCAGAGGAAAATAATAGGAAAGCGATTCTAATTCGGTCATTATTAGAAGATCAGACACGTTTATTAAGCTCGATATTGGTAGGAAACAATTTAGTCAATATTGCTGCTTCTTCTTTAACGACATCTTTTGTGATTAGTATTTTAGGTAATGAAGGAACGGGTGTTGCACTTGCAACAGGTGTTGTGACTTTAATTATATTAATTTTTGGTGAGATTACGCCTAAATCTCTAGCTACACAAAACGCTGAATCTATTGCTTTTGGAGTATGTCGCTTCATTAAGCTGGTTGTTATTATTTTTACTCCTGTTGTGGCTATTTTAAATATTGTTTCAGGTTTTTTTGTTCGTCTTTTTGGTGGTGATGCTAACAAAGGTCCAACAATGACAGAAGAAGATTTAAAAACCATCGTTACTGTTTCTCATGAAGAAGGCGTTTTGGAAGATGAAGAAAAAGAAATGATTCATAATGTGTTTGAATTTGGTGATACTGAAATTAAAGAAGTCATGACTCCAAGAATTCATGTTGAAAGTATTTCTGATGATACGACTTATGATGAAATCATTTTAGCTTTTAGAGAATCTCAATTTTCAAGATTACCTGTTCATAATGATTCATATGATGAAATTATAGGTGTATTATATATTAAAGACTTGTTTTTATATGATGTTCACCGTGAAGATTTTGATGTAACAAAAATCATGCGTGATACTTATTTTGTTTATGAATTCAATCAGATTTCTGATGTTTTTGAAGCTATGCGAAAAGATCATGTGTCGTTAGCGGTTGTATTAGACGAATATGGTGTCATGAGTGGAATTGTAACTTTAGAAGATATTGTAGAAGAAATCGTTGGCGAAATTGATGACGAATATGATGAAGTTGAACAGTCCATTGTTGATTTAGGTCGAGGTGAATATCTCATTGATGGAAGTTTGAATATTGATGAGGTTAATGATGTTTGTGAAACATCATTTGATTCAGAAGATTTTGAGTCTATTGGTGGTTTGGTTTTAGGACAGTGTAATGGAAGTCCTGAAATCAATCAGGAAATCATTATTGATTCGGTTATATTTACAATCAAAGAAATTGATAAGAATAGAATTGTATTGTTGCATTTAAAAAAGGGATTTGAAAATGAAGACGAGAAAGGGGAGGAAAAACAAAGTTAATGTTTTTCCTCTCTTATTGGTGGGAGGCCATTTATGAGAGAATTCTATGAGCGATGTACAATTATATATGATGATTATCGTACTGCTATACCACCGTATGCAGCTGCGGCCTTATCTTTTTATCTTCTGTTGCTGTTAATACCAGCATTTACATTAATTGCGATAGGAACATCACTTTTTAATATTGATATGACTGTACTCCAAAATATTATAGAGCAGTTTGTTGTTAAGGAATATGCACAGATGTTGATTGAAATATTAGAATCACGTTCTTTTAATACAGTTGCCTTAGTGACAATTCTGGTATCTATATATACAGTTTCAAGAGGTATTGGCAATATTTATGAAATCAGTAAACGTATGTATCAACCTGAAACTGAAGAAAGTATCTTAGGGTTTTATGTTTATACGATTAAGATCACTATTTATTTATTATTGTTGTTGATTGGAGTTATTGCGATTACTGCGATTGGACCGTTAGCTTATATTTTTAACTTTTTATATTCCTATGCAGGAATCCGTCATATTTTGTTATATGTTTTAATCTGTTTTTGTTTAACTGGCATTTATATGATTGTACCAAGAATGAAAATTCATTATAGCGATGCTTTTCAAGGGGCATTGGTTGCCAGTGTATTACTATTGATATTATACTATGCATTGAGTTTTTATTTTCAAATTGCTGATTATCAGTCCGTATATGGGCCATTGGCTTCTATTGTGATTGTTTTGTTTGTTTTTAACTGGACTGCCGAATTTTTCTATGTTGGCATGTATATTACAAATATATTATATTTCAGGAGGATCTCTGATGAGAAAAGAAAGAGTAGAAATAAAGAAATTGGGAATTAATGGTGAAGGAATAGGGTATATTGAAAAAAAGATATGCTTTATTCAAGATGCTTTGCCAGGTGAAATTGTAGATGTTGAAATCATTGAAAGAACACGTCAATTTACAAAGGGAAAAGTTGTCAGATATATTCAAAAGTCACCATATCGACAACCATCGGTTTGTAAAGAGTACACAAATTGTCAAGGTTGCGCTTTAACAACGCTTGAATATTCAAAACATTTATCATTTAAAAAAGGATTATTGAAAGATGCCTTAAAGAAATACACACATTTTGATGTAGAACGTTTACCTATTCAAAAAACAATAAAAGCACCTGAAACTTTACATTATCGTCAGGTTGTGTCTTTGCCTATAACATATTTTAAAGGAAAAGTACATGCTGGAATTTTTCAGCGTGAAACAAAATATTTAACTTTAATGAATCAATGTTCAATGCAAGATTCCTTGATCAATACATGTATTCAAAAGATTGAAGATATTTTAAATGAACATCATGTCAGAGATTATAATGATAAAGTTAAAAAAGGTTTACGCTTTATGCGTATGCGAAATATTGATGGACAAATTCAAGTTTTATTTGTGACTGGACAGGATGGCATGAAACAGGAAGTCATCAATGATATCAGCCAAATTCCTGAAGTGAAAAGTATCTGGTATACAATCAACACAACACGTTATCAGCAATTTGAAATGCAAGGATATAAAAAGGCTTATGGACAATCTTATTTGCCATTCCAGTTTTTTGATCAGAAGTATTTATATTCGATAAAATCTGAATTCCCTGTTTATCCTCAAATGGAAAAAATAAAACTTGATACAATTCGTTCTTTATTATCTGAAAATTCAAAGATTTTATCATTGAATTGTGGAATAGGTTTATTAGAACTTTCTTTAAAACAAAATATTGTTGCTGTTGATGAAAAGAATTATCATATTCATGATGCAAAAGAAAATGCAAAATTCTTGGTTAAAGATAATGTTCAATGGATTTGTCAAAATGTTCATGAAGCATGTATTCAACAATGCAAGAAGAATCATTTTGATGAAGTGATTGTAAGAAGTTCTGAATTAAGTGATGCTTTTAAACAAAGTTTTATCTTATCAAAAATAAAACATATTATATATGTCAGTGATCACCCATCTTCTTTAGCGAAAGATTTAGAAGAATTGGATAAATATTATCGTATAGAAAAGATCATTCCTATAGATACATATCCATATTCTGCTAAATTTGATACAGTGGTTAGTCTGATTAGAAAATAGTTTCCTTTTATGGGAAACTTTTTTTGTGAACATTTTGTGAACATAGGATATAATTCTATTTCCAAATACATAAAAAAATGCTATACTATACTAGTATTTTAAAGATATGGAGGGATATAATGTCAATTTTATCTGGAAAAGGAAAAGTAAAGTTAGATGGCCAAAAAGGCTTAACTAAAGATAAACCTATTTTGACTATCGAAACACCTGACGTTATTTATGTTCCCCTTGTTTTAGGAGTTGCAACAGATTTTGATGTTCATGTTAAAGAAGGAGATCATGTCTGCATTGGAACAAAATTGGCAACACGTAAAAGTATGTACGTTCCAATTTATTCTCCAGTTTCTGGAACAGTTAAGGGAATAGAAAAACGTATGCATGCTTCAAAGCGTTTACAAAATCATATTGTGATTGAAAATGATCATAAAGATGAAAGAGTAAAAGCATATGAAGTCAGTGATCCTGATCATATGAGTCAGGAAGATATTATTAAAGCCATTAAAGAATTGGGAATTGTTGGATTAGGTGGTTCTGGATTCCCAACATATGTTAAATATGAAAATGTTCAAAACATTGAAACAATTTTAATTAATGGTGTAGAATGTGAACCATTCTTAACAAGTGATCATGTCGCTATGAAAAGAGATATTAAAGCACTTTTTGATGGAACACATTATTTAATTCAAGCTGCGGGAGCTAAAAAAGCCATTATTGCTATTAAGGAACATAAACCTGATTTAATGGAACTCTTAGTAGAAGAAGCTAAAAACTATGATAACATTGAACCACGTGAAGTTCCTGATCGTTATCCTATGGGATGGGAAAGAGTATTGATTCGTACGGTCTTTAAAAAGGAATATGATCGTTTACCTGCTGAAATAGGTGTTATTGTCAATAACTCATCAACAGCTATTGCTGTTTCTAAAGGAATACGTCAAGGCGAAGCGATTACACGTCGTGTTGTGACATTCTCTGGAAATGGTTTGAAAGAACCACAGAATGTTGATGTCGCAATTGGAACACCAGTTAATTATATTGTTGAAAAAATTGGTGGATATATTGATGAAGATTGTGATGGATTCTTAGTTGGTGGTGGACCAATGATGGGAAAATCTGTTATGAATGATACATTTGTAATCTATTCTCATAACAATGCCATTACAGTTATGAAAAAAGAAAATATTCAACCATTACCATGTTTAAAATGTGGTGAATGTACATTGCACTGTCCAATGCATTTGCAACCTGTACGTATTATGCAGGCAGAAAAGGCAGCCAATGTTGAACTTATTGAAAAATTAGATACATCTCGTTGTGTTGAATGTGGTATGTGTACATATATTTGTCCAAGTAAGATTGAAGTGACAGATATGGTCGCAAAAGCAAAACGTCGTTACCAGTTAGCACAAAGAAAAAAGAATGCGTAGGGAGGGTGAAGATTAATGAAAATTACTTTACAAAGAACATCACCAAATTATAGACAAAAGCTCTCTACACATCGTATTATGAGAGATTTAACAATTGGTCTTTTGGTGTTAGTTGCTTATTCTTTATATTATTATTACTATAACTTTACAACAAATGATCCATTGATGCATGTTGCATTGATGTATATTGTTTCTTTAGTTGTTGCGATTGCAACTGAAGCTGTATGGGCACTTATTCATAAAGAAAAAGTTCTCACTTATTTGAAAAATAGTTTTGCATGGGTAACAGCTATTATCTTTACATTAACATTGCCAGCTGGAACACCTTTATATGTGACAGCTATTGGTTCATTTATTGCTATATTCTTTGGTAAATTAGTTTATGGTGGTTTTGGACACAATATCTTCAATCCAGCTTTGGTTGGTCGTGTTGTTGTACATTTGGCTTATGGTGCAGAACTGATTGCAAATATTCCTGATACTGTAAATGGTGTTGATATTGCAACAAAAGCAACACCAACAACAATGTTGGCTGGAACTTCATGGCTAGGTGGAGAAAGTTTCTCTTATACTTTAGGTGATTTATTCTTCGGTAATCATACTGGTGCTTTAGGAGAAACTTGTATTGTATTGATTTTAATTGTTGGAATTATATTAGCTATCAGAAAAGTTTATGATGCGAGAATTCCAGTTGCTTATATGGGAACAATCTTAGTTTTAGCTGAAGTGTTTGCTTTAGTGAATGGATTAGATCCTATAAGTTATCCATTAATTCATTTCTGTTTAGGTGGAGCAATGTTTGGGGCTGTCTTTATGGCAACGGACCCAGTTACATCACCATCTAGTCCGTTAGGAAAGATTATTTATGGTATTTGTTTAGGATTTTTAACAATGATTATTCGTTTAAAAGCGAATTATCCTGAAGGTGTATTATTCTCAATTTTAATGATGAATATGTTAACACCATTAATTGACTCATTTGTTTTAGGTAGAACTGACCAAAATGTTGGTAAACAATGGGCTGCTATTGGTATTAGCTTAGTGGTAACTGTTGCATGTGTCTTTGGTATTAGCACAGGTATTAAAAATGATGTTGCTGCAGCTGAACAGGAAGCATTAGAAGCTCAAAAAGCAAAAGAGGAAGAAGAAAAGAAAAAGGCTGAAGAAGAAGCTAATAAAGTTCAATGGACATATCTTGAAACAACTGATGATGGATATGTCATGCAAGTTAATGGATTTGGTGGAAGTGCTAATCCAATGAAAGTGGCAGTTAAAATTGATGGTGATACAGTTGAATCTGTTAAAGTTCTTGAATACGCTGGTGAAACAGGTGGATATGGAAAAGATTTAATCGAATCAGGAACAGGCGGAAAATTAAATGAAAAAGCCAAAACTTTCTATGATCAAGTGTTAAATGGTAGTCTTTCTACAAGTGATGTTGATGGTATTGATACATCAACAGGTGCGACAGTCACTTCAAAAGGAATTGTCAATGCGATAAAAGGTGCGATTGAACAAGCTCAAAAAGCACCGGTTGTTGATGGTGATACTTACACATATACTTTAACAGCAAAAGGATACGGTGGAGATGCTAATCCAATGACAATTAAAGTTTCTGTGAATAAAGCAAATGAAACTGTCACAAAAGTAGAAGTTGTTGAATACGCTGGAGAAACAGGTGGATTTGGAAAAGATTTAATTGAATCAGGTGCTGGTGGAAGTTTAAATGAAAAAGCGAAAACTTTCCATGATAATGTTTTAAATGGCGAAACTAAATGGGCTGATGTTTCTGGAATTGATACATCAACAGGAGCAACAGTTACAACAAAAGGAATTGTCAATGCTATTCAGGAAGCTATTGATCAAACAAAGTAGGAGGGAAATAAGATGAAAAATATTGTTAAATTAACTGTTTTCCTTGCAATTGTGGCTGGCTTAGCTGGAGGCGCTTTGTCATTTGTTAATGGCATGACAGATCCCATTATTCAAGAACAAAAAATTGCCAGTGTTAAGGAAAATTTAGTCAAAATTTATTCTAGTGGTGAAGAATTTAAAGCTTTAGATGTTTCTTTAAGTGATTATCCTGCTTTGGTTTCAGTATATGAAGCCGATAAAGGTGGAAGTGCTGTAGGATATATTTATGAAACTGCTGCTCAAGGATATGGTGGACAAGTCAGAGCCTTGATTGCTTTAGATAAAGATGGAACATATAAAGGATTACAAATTATTGATTGCAGTACTGAAACAAAAGGTATTGGTGATCAAGTCGCTGGTGAAGCATTTATTAGTAGTGTTGTAGGTAAGAACATTGGTGATTCTATTGATACAATTTCTGGTGCTACCATTTCTTCAACAGCTGTTGTGGAAGGAATTGAACAAGCAACACAACATTACAATGAAAACTATAAGTAAGGAGGGAACATAGATGAAGAAATTTGATATATTTAAAAAAGGGTTAATTGCTGAAAATCCAATCTTTGTTTTATTGTTAGGTCTATGTTCATCCCTAGCAATTACAACTTCATTAACAAATGCAATTGGTATGGGAATGGCTGTTATTTGTGTTTTGTTAATGAGTAACTTTATTATTTCTTTATTAAGAAAAATCATTCCTAACGAAATTAGAATACCTGTATTTATTGTTATTATTGCAACACTTGTTAAATGTGTTCAAATGCTTATGAATGCATATACACCTGCTTTGTATGAATCATTAGGTGTTTTCATTCCTTTAATTGTTGTCAACTGTATTATTTTAGGAAGAGCAGAAAGCTTTGCTTCTAAAAATGGTGTTGTTGACTCTATTTTAGATGCTTTAGGAATGGGGCTTGGATATACATTTGCAGTTGTGATTATTTCATTCTTTAGAGAATTAATTGGAACAGGTGGTTTATCATTATATAATCCATTTGATGCAAGTCAGATTATTTTCCAATTTAGTTTCTTTAGTGATTACGCAATCAGCTTGTTTACTCAACCTGCTGGAGCCTTCATTACTTTAGGAACAATTCTTGCGTTTATTCAATTCTTAAAAGTAAGAAAAGCTAATAAAGCAAAGAAAGCGGAGGTCAAATAGTTTATGGAATTAGTCAGTTTATTTGTAGGTTTAACGTTTGTTAATAACGTTGTATTAAGTAAGTTTTATGCTATTTGTCCATTATTAGGTGTTTCTAAGAAACCTAAAAATGCTTTGAACATGGGATATGCTGTTACATTTGTCATCTTCTTAGCATCAATTATCACATATCTTTTATACTATTATGTATTAACTCCATTAAATATTACTTATTTGGATTTAATTACATTTATCTTGGTTATTGCGTCTTTAGTACAATTTGTTGAAATGTTCTTGAAAAAGACAAGTCCAGAAATTTATAAATCAATGGGTGTCTATTTACCTTTGATTACAACAAACTGTGCTGTATTAGGTGTAGCATTAGATAATATCAGTGCTGGTTATACATTTATTGAAGCTATGGTTGCAGGTCTTGCAGTACCAATTGGATTTACAATTGTTATTTATGTTTTTGCGACAATTCGTGAAAGATTAGACATTGCAAATGTTCCTGAAAGCTTTAAAGGAACACCAATTGCATTAATTACTGCTGGTATTATGGCATGTGCTATTGCCGGAATCGCAGGTCTTGTTTAATGACTATTTGGGCAATTATTTGGCTAGTTATTTTAATAGCCATCTTTATTGGAACATATTTATTAAATAAACACACACCAAAACCAGAAGGGTGTGAAGATATGAGTGAATGTGTAGGATGCAATAACATTGCTTGTTCTCATCACAGTGCTCATCATAAGGAGGAAGTCAAAGATGCAAATTAGTGCTATTTTAGCATTGCTTGTTATTGGAGCTGTACTTGGATGTGTTTTAGGTATAGCGAATCAATATCTTCGTGTTGAAGAAGATAACCGTATCAGCGATGTTACAGAAATGTTGCCAGGTGCCAATTGTGGTGGTTGTGGTTATCCAGGATGTGCTGGTTTTGCTGGTGCTTTGGTTGAAGGAGAAGCATCAAAAGTGTCTGCCTGTGTTGTCAGCAATCAGGAAACAAGAGAAAAAATTGCAAATTATTTAAATGAAACACCTGGACCAGATGGAAAAACAGTAAACGTTTCAATTTAAATGTTTCATAAGGAAATTGACTATGAAGTGTCAATTTCCTTTTTTTATATTTTTGTTTTGAGTGATCATTTTAAAAATACTGGACTTCTTATATATTAATGCTTTACATTCAAAAAAATGTGTATTATAATACTGTTCGTAACCGAACAATGGAGGTGGTACGATGTTTAGAGATCCAATTGGATATCGTATTAAAACATTAAGCAATTTAATGAAAAGAAATATGGATAAACATTTGGGACCCCAACATGATAGAGCGACAATGATGCAAACCTGGATCATTGGTTTTGTTCAATTAAGAGACAGTGAAGGCAAGGATACTTTTCAAAAGGATATTGAAGAGGAATTTTCTATTAATCGTTCAACGACTTCTGAAATGCTGACCTTGATGAATAAGAGGGGGTTGATTGAACGTGTTCCTGTAGATTATGATGGACGTTTGAAAAAAATTGTTTTAACCAAAAAAAGTTTAGAGATTCATGAATGGATTAATCAGGCTATGATGCAACTTCATGATAAATTAACTGATGGTTTAACAACGCAACAAATTGAAACATTTATAGATGTTGCGGATCATATGATTCAAAATATGTCTAAAAATGAACAGGAATCTACTGATTAGAAATCGTGTTGGTTACAAAATCGTTAAAGAAGGGGTGGTTATATGGTTATTAAAACATTGATGAAACAAATCAAACAATATAAAAAAGATTCTTTTTTAACAATGTTTTTTGTTATCGTCGAAGTTATTTTGGAGATTTTGATTCCTTTGTTAATGGCAAGAATTATTGATTTAGGAATTGAAGCTGGAAATATTAATGCTGTATATAAATATGGATTTATCATGTTTATTATTGCAATTGGAACTTTATCAACTGGTTTTTTAGCTGGGAAATATGCTGCAAAGGCTTCAACAGGATTTGCTGCTAACTTAAGAGATGGAATGTATACAAATATTCAATCATTTTCATTCTCTAATATAGATAAATACAGTACTGCTGGACTTGTTACACGTTTAACAACAGATGTGACGAATGTTCAGATGGCTTATCAGATGATTATTCGTATGTGTATTCGTGCACCAATGAACTTAATTTGTGCCCTGACAATGGCTTTTATGATTAATCATGAATTAAGTTTGATTTTTGTTGGAGCAATGGGATTCTTAATTATTGTTTTAGGATTTATCATGATTACAGCGACACGTTATTTTAATCAGGTCTTTCCTAAATATGATGATTTAAATGAAAGTGTTCAAGAAAATGTTGTCGCTATTCGTGTTGTCAAATCATTCGTAAGAGAAAAATATGAAAATGAAAAATTTAAAAGAGCTGCACAAAATATCTATCGTTTATTTGTAAAGGCTGAATCTGTATTGGCTTTAAACAACCCTGCTATGATGACAGCTGTTTATGGATGTATTTTACTTTTATCATGGTTAGGAGCAAAGAGTGTTGTTGGTGGAACTCTAACAACAGGAGAATTGACAACATTATTTAGTTATATCATGAATATTTTGATGTCATTAATGATGTTATCTATGGCATTTGTTATGATCACAATGTCATTTGCTTCAGCAAGACGTATTGCAGAAGTTTTAAATGAAAAATCAGATTTGGTTTCTCCTGAAAATGCCTTAAAAACAGTGAAAAGTGGATCTGTCACTTTTGATCATGTGACTTTTTCTTATAAACATGGAACAGGTGAACCAGTGCTTAGAGATATTGATATCCACATTCACTCTGGTGAAACAATTGGAATTATTGGTGGAACTGGAAGTGCCAAGAGTACACTTGTCAGCTTAATCAGTCGTCTTTATGATGTTGATCGAGGAAGTGTCATTGTAGGTGGTGAAGACGTTAGAAAATATGATTTGGAAGTTTTAAGAAATGAAGTAGCCGTTGTTTTACAAAACAATGTCTTATTTAGTGGAACCATTTTACAGAACTTAAGATGGGGAAATGAAAATGCGACTTTAGAGGAATGTCAGGAAGCATGTCGTCTTGCTTGTGCTGATGATTTTATTCAAGATTTCCCTGATAAGTATAATACTTATATTGAACAAGGTGGAACAAATGTTTCTGGTGGACAAAAACAACGTTTATGTATTGCCAGAGCATTGTTAAAGAAACCAAAAATATTAATTCTGGATGATTCAACAAGTGCTGTTGATACTGCGACTGATGCAAGTATTCAAAAATCATTTGAAGAACGTATTCCAGATACGACAAAAATTATTATTTCACAGCGTGTATCAAGCGTTCAAAATGCAGATCGTATTATCGTATTAAATGATGGTGTTATTGATGATTTTGATACACATGAAAATTTATTAAAAACAAGTGATATTTATCGTACAATATATGAAACACAGACAAAAGGAAAGGAGGAAGCATAATATGAAAAAACAAAATGTTTTAGCACGTCTTTTAAAGAAAGTCTTTAAACGTTATGGTTTAGCTATAGTCATTGTTTTAATATGTATTATTGGGCAGGCTATCTGTAGTGTTCAGGGACAGGTATTCCAACAAAGATTAATTGATGATTATATTATGCCTTTAATTGGACAGCCATCTCCTGATTTTTCTGGATTGTTTTCTGCTCTTTCTGTTATGGCTTGTTTCTTTTTGGCAGGAATTGTTTTTGCTTATGCATATAACCGTATCATGGTGTCTGTTACACAAGGATTCTTACGTGATTTACGTGTAGAAATGTTTGAACACATGGAATCATTACCAATTCGTTATTTCGATAGAACAACTCACGGAGATATTATGTCTGTTTATACAAATGACATTGATACTTTAAGACAATTAATTAGTCAATCTATTCCACAGTTTACTTCAAGTGCTATTACAATTATTACTGTCCTTATATCAATGTTAATGTTAAATGTGACTTTAACATTGATCAGTGTCATTATGGTTTGTATTATTCTCTTTATTTCACGTTCTATTGGAAGACGTTCAGCAAAATATTTTATTAAACAACAAGAAACATTAGGAAAAGTCAATGGTTATATTGAAGAAATGATTTCTGGACAGAAAGTTGTTAAAGTGTTTAACCATGAAGAAAAAGCTATTGAAGGTTTTAGAGATATTAACGAAGAATTACGTCACAGTTCATATCAAGCTAATAAATTTGCCAATGTTTTAATGCCAGTTACCATTCAGGTAGGAAATATGTCATATATTTTATGTGCGGTGATTGGAGCTGTTTTGGCATTATCTGGTTTTGATTCTTCATTAACAATCGGAACACTTGTCGCATTTATGACATTGAATAGAAGTTTTAATAACCCAATTGGGCAAGTGTCTATGCAAATCAATTCTATCGCTATGGCACAAGCTGGAGCGAAACGTATTTTTGAATTGCTAGATCAGGAAAAAGAAGTAGATGAAGGTATCGTGACATTATGTCGTGTAGAATTTGTTGATGGAAAAATGGTGGAAACTGATAAACGTACAGGACATTGGGCATGGCGTCATCCAAGAGCAAACGGTGAAGTAGAATTGGTTGAAATGAAAGGTGACTTGAAATTAGAAAATGTCAACTTTGGTTATTTTGATGATCATATGGTTTTACATGATATTGATGTATTTGCTAATCCTGGTGAAAAAATTGCTTTTGTTGGAGCAACTGGTGCCGGTAAAACAACTATTACAAACTTAATTAATCGTTTTTATGATATTCAAAGTGGAACGATTACTTATGATGGTATTGATATCAAATTAATTAAAAAAGATGATTTACGTCGCTCATTAGGTGTCGTATTGCAAGATACACACTTATTTACAGGAACTGTTATGGATAACATTCGCTATGGACGTTTAGATGCGACTGATGAAGAATGTATTGAAGCTGCTAAACTTGCTAATGCAGATGCTTTTATCAAACATCTACCTGATGGCTATGATACAATGTTAACTGGAGATGGAGCGAATCTTTCTCAAGGGCAACGACAATTGATTGCGATTGCTCGTGCTGCAGTTGCGAATCCTCCTGCTTTAATCTTAGATGAAGCCACTTCATCTATTGATACAAGAACAGAAACTCTTGTTCAAAAGGGTATGGATGGATTAATGGAAGGAAGAACAACATTAGTTATTGCCCATAGATTATCTACAATTAAAAATAGTGATTGTATTATGGTTCTTGAACATGGTCATATCATTGAAAGAGGTAACCATGAAACATTGATGAAACAAAAAGGTAAATATTATCAATTGTATACAGGAGCTATTGAAATGGATTAAGGTCTTAGGACCTTTTTCTTTTTAAGCACATAAGTTGTAAAAAGTGAAAGACTATGATAAACTTCAGTATATCAATAAAAGAAAAAACTATAATATGATAAAGGAGGCGCTGCATATGGCAGAAGTATTACATGTAAATAGTCAGGAATTTGAAAATGTTATTGCTCAAAATGATGTTGTTTTTGTAGATTTTTTTGCAAACTGGTGTGGACCATGCAAAATGCTTGCACCAAGTATTGATAAATTGGCTAAAGAACATCCAGAAGCAAAGGTTGTGAAAGTAGATGTAGATCAGGAACCATCTCTTGCAATGCAATTTGGTGTACAATCTATTCCAACATTGATAACTTTTAAAAAAGGACAAGCTGTCAATCGTCAATTAGGATTTGTTCCTTATGAAACTTTAGAAAATATGTTGAAATAAAAAAATATCTCCTAGATTTTTTCTGGGAGATATTTTTTGAGTCTTTTTTGTCCTTCGTCTGATAAAACAATATCTGTTTCAGCAAAATATTGAGCTAAGACATCAGCGTCTTTAAGAATCTCACTATATACATCATCAACTTTATCTTTTTCACTATGTCTAGCAATGGCTTGTTGAATAATAGCTTTTTCATCATCCTGAAATTCACTTAAAATACTACTGATCCATTCACTACATCTTAGACCATGCTGGAATGAGGAATGTTGAGTGAATTGAATGTAGTCATGAAATAATCCAATGATGCCTGCAAGTTCAACATCTAAGTGCTGTTCTAAGGCAAGTTTTTGACATAAAGTAGAGACTTGAATGCTGTGTAGTAAAGCTTTTTGCTTATAAATACCATGACATTGTTCTTCAATATGTGTAAAGAAATAGTCTTTTAATGTTTCATAACGATTCATCTTCTTAACCCCTTTGGATATAAGTTTTTAGCTAAGCCTTGACTTTCTTTATAAAAAGAAAGAGGATAATCTTCTACAAAAATGACACCATAACCTTTGTGGTTTGATCCCTGGATGGCTTCTCCATGCAAATACTGTTTGATTTCATCATCATTTTCATGAAAACGATAAAACTGTTTGACGTCTTTTTGAGTTAATGTTAAAGCTAAAGCAAGACTTGGTTCAAATCTGTTTTTCTTGCATTCCCCTAGATAAAGTCCATTGCGTAAAACACGTATTCCTTGTAAATCAGGGAATTGAGGCATGAGAGCATAAATATGATTATGATTGTCATAAAGATAATCAGGAGTAGGAATGTTGAGATATTTCTGATAAAATTCATCAACCAGTTTTTGATTTTGTTTAGAAATATGAGGTTTCATAGGCTTGTATTTTTTAGATACAGACTGACCATTTTTTTGAATGCAGGCAATGAAATGTCCCTCGCCCTGATAATGATGCGGATATAAACGAACAACTCCATCTAGTCCAATGCCATTAGCCATTCCATGACTTCTTTTGAGTGGCTTTAAACAACAATCATATTGTTCAAGAATATATTTGATTTGTTCTTCATTTTCTTTTGTATTATATGTACAGGTAGAATAAATCAGTATTCCTCCAGGCTTTAATAATTGCATCGCCTGATCAATCAATTGTCGTTGAATATAGGCACATTCCTGTACTTTTTCAGGGGACCATGTTGTGATAGCTTGTTCATCTTTTCTAAACATCCCTTCACCACTACAAGGTGCATCTAAAATGATTTTATCAAAAAATTCAGGAAGAATTTTTGTAAATTGAATAGGATCACAATTGGTTACAATGGTATTTTTTAAACCAAATCTTTCAATATTTTCAGAAAGAATTTTGGCTCGCAATGTATTGATATCATTGGTAATCATTAAACCTTGAGGACCTAATCGACTGGCCACTGCACAGCTCTTTCCTCCTGGCGCCCCACACATATCTAAGATATAATCATCTTTTTGAATGTCTAAAAAATGAGCGACAAGCATGGCACTTGGCTCTTGAATATAATACAAACCACAAGAGAAAAAAGGAGATTTTCCTAATGGGTATTTTTCATAATCAAAATAATATCCATCTGGTACAACTGGATGAGGAGAAATAGCGTCCTGATTGAAATAATGTAGACAATCCTTTTTTAAAGGATTTAAATAAAAAGCTTTAACAGGAGGCTTTTGTAATGATTGTATAAAATCATCATATTCATCTTTTAATATTGTTTTCATTTCATTTTTAAATAATTCATTCATTTTGTTCACCAATGCTATTATACAAGTGAAAAATGTCTATGTAAACTAGAAAAGATATGTTAAAATAAGAAACGGTGATGTTATGAAAAGGTGTCAATGGGCTTATAATGAGCGTTTAATCGCTTATCATGATCATGTATGGGGTATTCCTCAACATGATGAAACGCAATTATATAAAATGTTAGTTTTAGAAGGTTTACAGGCAGGACTGAGTTGGGATATTGTTTTAAAAAAAGAAGAATTATATGATAAGGCTCTTGATCATTTTGATTATCATCGCATTGCCTTATATGATCAAAAAAAATATGATGAGTTAATGCAAACAGAAGGATTGATCAAGAATCGTTTAAAAATGAAGGCAATTATAACGAATGCCAAAGCTTTTCTTGAAATTCAAAAACAATATGGAAGTTTTGATTCTTTTATATGGTCTTATGTTGATTTTCAACCGGTCCCACATCATTATCAGACATCACAGGATGTTCCATCAAGTGATGAACTATCTACACAAATTTCTAAAGATTTAAAAAAACATGGTTTTTGTTTTGTTGGTCCAACAATTATATATAGTTATTTGCAGGCTATTGGTATATATAATGATCATGAAATAAATTGCGATTTTTATTGATTTTTAAAAAGATATGTAATATAATAAATAAGCAATTTGATTTGCCTGAGTGGCGAAACTGGTATACGCACAGCACTCAAAATGCTGCGACCTATGTCATGTCGGTTCGAGTCCGACCTCAGGCACCAATTGAATACAAAATCATGAAAAAGATTTCTTTTTCATTAACATGAAGGTATCGAACAAGATAAAGAATTTTGTTCGATATTTTTTTATGGCTCAATACATATTTTTATACACAAGATGATGAATTGGTTTGACTGATAGCTATTTCAAGGATTTTTGCGTGATAGATTTTCATATAAAATTCGACAGGATAAAAGAAAAAATGACTATATTTGATAATATTCTTGCAAAAAAATGACGAAAAAGTGAAGAAAATAGATCAAAAACATATGTTATTCTATGAATATTTTGGAAATATTGTAAAATAAAATCAGGAGGTGTAAAAATATGTTAGAAAATCATATTTTTGGATGTGTTGATCATATTTATGATGATATTATTTTAAATGGATCTGATGAATTAAAAGATATTATTCGTCAATTTGAAAATGTAGCAGGAGATGAAAGTCCTTATTTTTTAAAGAAAGGTATTATGTTAGCCATGACATTATGTTTGAATCAGCTTCAATTTCAGGATGAATTGTTTGAAGGTGTTTTACAGGAATATTTAGAACATATGATGGAAGCCATTCCTGAAATGAAGAAAACAGTCATATGTCGTATTGTGGTTAGAGAGTTAGAAAAGTATATTCATCGCCAGGTACGTATCCCTTATCATATGCCTTTAAATGAATTAGCATATTATATATTAACCATGTTTCAGGCAGAGGGTACTCATCTTTTTACATTTATAACTGATCAGGGAAAATTTGGTTGTGATCAATGTGATGAAGAAATGTTGGATGATTATGCATCAGATGTTTTCTTAGATGAACTAGATTTGAAAAAGGGGGATACTTTTTCGTTGTGGTATGATTTTGGTGATGATTATATATTTGATATTCAGATTCAAGATATTGAACAACACCCAAATGTACAAACTCTTCATGATATAGAAATTATGGCTGGAGAAGGCTTTGGTATTTGGGAAGATGAACATTCACTTTTGGATATGTATTATCATGATAGACAAGCTTTCGTTGAGCATATTCAAGATTTAGGTTTGAATTTGGATGACTTTATTTTTGAAGAATTTGATGTAGATACAGCAAATGGTGCTTTATTTGATGATTATGAATTTTTAAAACATGCTTATATGTATGATGAATATGAAATGTAATGGTTTGTGTTTTTGAATGGAGACTATAAAAACGTGATTTGAGGATGGAAAATAAAGATAAAATAGATATTCTGTTGATATTGAAAAAAATATTTGACAATATAAAAAAGCTTGTTATAATGTATTAGTGCAATAAATGATAGCAGCACATAGAGGGTTAGCCCATGCGTTTGTGACAAAGGGATGTAGAGTATCTTGCTGCAAAGAGAAATACTTAGTACAAACACACCCTAACTGATCTATGCATGTTATTGTTTTATGCCAAATAAAACAATAGGAGGAAAGAAAATGTCACGTTATACTGGACCACAATGGAAAAAATCTAGACGTTTAGGTTTTTCAACATTAGAAACTGGTAGAGAATTAGCAAGAAGACCATATGCACCTGGTCAACATGGTCAAAAAAGAAAAAAATTAACAGAATATGGATTACAATTAGCTGAAAAACAAAAAGTAAGACATATGTATGGAGTTAATGAAAAACAATTCCATAACACATTCAAAAGAGCTGGGAAAATGGAAGGAGTTACTGGTTACAATTTCTTCTGTTTACTAGAATCTAGATTGGATAATATTGTTTATAGATTAGGTTTTGCAACAACAAGAAGACAAGCAAGACAGTTAGTTAACCATGGACATATTTTATTAAATGGAGTTAAAACTGATATCGCTTCTTGTCAAGTTAAAGTTGGAGATGTTATTTCTGTTAAAGAACGTTCTCGTTCATTAGAAATTATCAAAAATGCTTTAGCTTCTCAAACACATGTACCAGGATTTGTTGAAGTTGATGCTGATAAAATGGAAGGTAAATTCATCAGATTACCTGAAAGATCAGAATTAAATCAAGAAATCAATGAATCACTTATCGTTGAATACTACAACCGTTTAGGATAAGATGATCAATATCAAAGTATTGGACAGTTATTTTGTTCAATACTTTTTTCTTTTGATGGCAGTATATCTCTTGTCTATGTAGGATTTTGGAAAAAGATGATGAAATACCTTTCTATTTATGATAAAATAAAACTTAGGAAAAGAGAGGAATTTTAAATGATGGATAATATTATGAGATTGATTGAACAAATAGGTATACGTAATCTCATTTTTATAGGTATAGGTATTGTTGCGCTTGTAATACTACTTTTATTTTATAGGGGAATGAGATTAAGAAAATATAGGAAATTAATTGTGGATGTGGAAAATCGCATGAATGGTATTAAATCACTGCCATTACAATATCGTTTAGGAAGAGTCCATAGTATTTCTAAAAATATGCCAGAAGTTTTGGAAAAATATGAAGAATATGCTCAGGAATTTGAACGTATTACAGATTATCAGAAAAATCAATTAGGTGTATTGGTTAATGAAGTAGATGAACAGCTTTTTTATGGTAAACTTAGAAAAATATCTTCTAAAATGAAAGAATTAGAAAGTATGTTGAAAATCTA
The DNA here is from genome assembly GCF_012027715.1 of Massilimicrobiota sp. SW1139. Taxonomy (NCBI): domain Bacteria; kingdom Bacillati; phylum Bacillota; class Erysipelotrichia; order Erysipelotrichales; family Erysipelotrichaceae; genus Massiliimicrobium; species Massilimicrobiota sp. SW1139. The sequence goes on from NZ_SJOR01000007.1 coordinate 21,010, forward strand.
TGAAGATGATTCTCAGGTTTTACTGGCAAAAATTGAAGAAATTACTGAAATTGAGAATGTTCAAAGAATTGAAATTATTCGTGTGAAAGAAAAGTATCGACAATTGATAGATCACTATGAAACAATCCGTTTTAAAGTAGAAGATTTTGTTAAGGGCATTAAAAATATTTTTAATAATCTTGATGATTCTTTTGTAAAGCTTGAAGATATGATGAATAATCAGAGATTTGAAGATGCTAAAAATTTAACACAGGATATTGATAAAAAAGTAGACTGGTTAAATGCCCGATTACAGGAGTTACCTGATTATATCGCTATTGTCAGACAGTATATTCCTAAAAAGATTCATTATTTGGATAATTTGATTAAAGATATGTCTAATGGAGAATTTGCGTTAGAAAAGTTAAATGTATCTGCACGTTATCAGGCCATCCAATCCACTTTAGAAACAACAACTCAACATATTCAACAATTACAATTAGAAAATGTTGGTGAAGTCTTACAGAAATTAGTTGATGATATTGATGCTATTATTAAAGATTTAGAAGTTGAAAAACAATCATACGATGATTTTAAAACAAAATGGGATGAATCTTATACAGTTATTACCCAGATTTATGATCAGTATAAACAAGCTTTAATTGATCAGAATCGTATTGAAAATTTATATCTGATTAATGAAGATTATGTTGATATTCAAGAAAAATATAAGGACTTTGATCAGATTTTAAGAGAATCTTATGATTTAGAAGAAGAAATGAATGCAGGTAATTTCTCTTACTTACAAATGATTGACAAAGTTGAAAAGATAAAAAATGCAGCTTTGACTCATCAGGATGACTTAAATTCATTCTTTGCATTTCGTGATCATTTATATTTACAGGAACAGCGTGCTATTGATGAGTTAGAAAATATTAATATTGTATTATTGGAAATCAAATCTGAAATTAAGAATAAACACTTACCTATGATCAATGAATCTTACAAAGATTATATTCAGGATTCATACGATAAAGCAGCACAGATTCAAGCCTATCGTATGCATCGTCCAGTGGAATTGTCTGAATTATCTAAACGTGTTGATAGTGCAAGAGATATTATTTATAAATTATATGATAATGTCCATAACTTAATTGTTACAGCTGAAATGGTTGAAGAAGCTATTGTTTTTGGAAATCGTTATCGTTCTACTTTTTTAGAGGTGAATACTGAATTAACAAAGGCAGAAGTTTTATTTAGAAATGGCGAATATACAAAGGCTTTATCAACTGCAGTAGATATTATTGAAAAGATTCAGCCAGGTTCATATGAAAATTTAATTCAAAAAACAAGCGAAAAGTCCTAATTTGGACTTTTTTAGTGGCTTTTTCTTAATAAAAATGGTATATATACATATAATGAACTATGGAGGAAAGATATGATTTATTTAGATTATGTATCAACAACACCATTGAACCAAGAAGTGAATCATATGTATCAGTCATTATTAAATGATTATTTTGCTAATGCTGATTCGTTATATTCTTTAGGATTAAAAACAAGTGCTTTAATGGAAAAATCAAGAGAATTAACAGCACAATTATTACATGTTTTACCAGAAGAAATTATTTTTACAAGTGGTGCCAGTGAATCTAATAGTGCAGCTATTAAAGGATGTGCTTTTCAATATCAAAACAGAGGAAAACATATCATTACAACTGCAGTAGAACATTCCAGTGTTTATCAGTCATGTATTCAATTAAGAGATGTCTTTGGTTTTGAAGTTGATTTTATATCAGTAGATGCTTCAGGAAATCTTGATTTAAAACAGCTGGAAGAAGCAATCAGACCAGATACAATTTTAATCACGATGATGTATGTAAATAATGAAGTGGGAATGGTTTTTCCTATTGAAAGGGTTTATCAGATGATTCAAAAGATCAATCCAAAAATAAAATTACATGTCGATATGGTACAGGCTTTAGGAAAGATGCCTATTGATCTCACTCATGTAGATTTAGCGAGTTTTTCAGCACATAAAATTTATGGATTAAAAGGAAGTGGTGTTTTATATAAAAAAACATCTACGTCATTAGTTCCATTAATTAATGGTGGTCAGCAGGAACATCAATTGCGTGGAGGAACATCTAATACAGCTACACATACAATGTTTGCGAAAACATTAAGATTAGCTCTAGAAAATTTAGAACAGAAATATCAATACGTGACTTCTTTGAATCATTATATAAGAGAACAGCTCACTCAGATACCTGATATTGTCATCAATACACCTAGTGAGCATGTTTCACCATATATTCTCAATTTTTCATGTGTAGGGTATAAACCAGAAGTGATTTTACATGCTTTAGAAATGTATGAATGTTATGTATCAACCAAAAGTACCTGTTCATCTCATAAGAATGATATTTCAAGAACATTACAGGCGATGGGAATTCGAGAAGATATTGCTAAAAGTGCGATTCGTATTAGTTTTTCTCATCATACGACACAAGATGAATTAGATGAATTTTTATTTTATTTAAAGAAAACTTTAAAAACTATTAAGAAACAGAGGTAATTGTCAATGGAATGTAGTCATATATTAGTCAGATTTGGAGAACTAACAACAAAAGGGAAAAATCGTAAACTTTTTATTCGTAAATTAACACAGAATACAAAGGAAATATTAAAAGAGTTTTCACATTTAAGATATGAAATGTCTTTTGATCGTTTATATATTATGTTAAATAATGAAGATCCAGAGGCTGTATGTCAGAAGTTACAGACAGTCTTTGGCATTCACTCTTTTTCAGTTTGTTATAAAGTGGAAAGTGATTTAGAAAAAATAAAAGAAGTATGTTTACAGATTGTAGAGAAAAATCAAGGGCATACTTTTAAAATCAAAACAAAGCGTAATGATAAAGATTATCCACTTCACTCACATGATATCAATACAGCTATTGCTGGATATATTTTTCATCATACATCAAAAGACTTAAAAGTAGATGTTCATCATCCAGAAATATTAATACAAGTTGAATTGCGTAAAGAATGTACCTATGTTATGGATAATGTGATTCAAGGTGCTGGTGGTTATCCTGTTGGTATTGGTGGAAAAGCTTTATTGATGTTATCAGGTGGGATTGATTCACCAGTTGCCGGATATTTAACATTAAAACGTGGTGTTGATATTGAATGTATTCACTATGCTTCACCGCCATATACAAATGAATTGGCAAGGGAAAAAGTTTTAGATCTTGTTGATGTTTTAAGACATTATACTCATGGAAAAATCACTGTACATATCATTCCTTTTACAGATTTACAATTAGCTGTATATGATCATTGTGATGAAAGTTATGCGATGACAATTATGCGTAGAATGATGTATAGAATTGCTGAAGGAGTGGCACATCAAAATCAATGTTTAGCATTAGTGAATGGTGAAAGCATTGGACAAGTGGCTTCTCAAACTTTGGAAAGTATGTCTGTTATTAATGAAGTGATTCATATGCCAGTTATTAGACCAGTTGCTTGTATGGATAAATTAGAAATTATTGATATTGCTCAAAAAATTGGAACATATGATATTTCTATTCGACCACACGAAGACTGCTGTACAATTTTTACACCAAAGCAGCCTGCTACAAAACCAAAAAGCTATAAAGCTGAAGCATTGGAAGAAACATGGGATTATCAAACGATGATTAATGAATGCATTGAACAATGTGAAACAATTGTTATTGATGATCATTATAAAGAAGTAGAGGATTTGTTTTAATTAAAGAATTTTAAAAAAATTTAAAATAAATGAATAATTTTGTCACCTTGACACAAACTAATTGTGTCAGGAGGTGAAAGCAATGAACTCAAAAAATTCAAAAAATAGATTAGTTGTTCCTGGTGCTCAAAATGCAATTGATCAAATGAAATACGAAATCGCTAATGAATTTGGTGTTAATCTTGGACCTGATGCAACATCTCGTGCTAACGGATCTGTTGGTGGTGAAATCACTAAGAGATTAGTTGAAATGGGACAAAATCAGATGGCAGGTAGACAATCTCAAAATCGTTAAGCTATTATAAAAAATCCTAGTCATAATCTTTATTATGAGTAGGGTTTTTTCATTTTTGATAAAAAGTGTATTCGCTTTCAAATTTTTGTTGAGTTTATTCTACAATTTATGTACAATAAATATATGTTATGTATTGTAGGAGGAATAAAAATATGACAAAAATTATGGCAGTCAATGCAGGAAGTTCATCTTTAAAATTTCAATTATTTGAAATGCCTGAAGAAACAGTCATTACATCAGGAATTGTAGAAAGAATTGGGATGGATGATGGTATTTTTACAATAAAATATAATGGAGAAAAAAAGACAACGACATGTCCGATTCCTGATCATCAGGTCGCTGTAGAAATGCTTTTAAAAGCATTGGTTGATGAAGGAGTCGTGACAGAATTAAAAGAAATAGATGCTGTTGGACATCGTATTGTTCATGGTGGAGAATATTTTAGTGATAGTGCTGTTGTTGATGATGATGTTGTCGCAAAGGTTGAAGAACTTTGTGAATTAGCGCCTTTACATAATCCAGCACATTTAATTGGATATCGTGCATTTAAAGCAGAATTACCTAATGTACAGCATGTCTTTACTTTTGATACAGCTTTTCATCAAAGTTTAGATAAAGAAAGATATTTATATCCATTACCATTAGAATATTACACAGATTTAAAAGTGAGACGTTATGGAGCACATGGAACAAGCCATAAATATGTTTCTGAACAAGTGATTGATATGTTAGGGAATCCAACTGAATCACGTGTTATTGTTTGTCATTTAGGTAATGGTGCAAGTATTTCAGCAGTATTAAATGGAAAATGTATTGATACATCTATGGGATTCACACCACTTGCAGGAGTTATGATGGGAACACGTTGTGGAGATGTTGATCCATCTATTATGCCTTATTTATGTAAGAAATTAAATAAAACACCAGATGAAGTCTTAGAAATTTATAATAAGAAATCTGGTATGCTTGGTATTTCAGGAATTTCATCAGATTCTCGTGATATTGAAAATGCTTTATTTAAAGAAGGTGATGATAGAGCATTATTAACAAGTTTATTGTATGCAAGAATTGTTTCTAAATATATTGGAGCTTATTATGCTGAACTTGGTGGATGCGATGCGATTGCCTTTACAGCTGGTGTAGGTGAAAATGCAGCTTATTTAAGACGTTTGATTATTGATGATGTTTCAAAAGCTTTTGGTGTCTTCTTGGATGAAAAACTAAATGCTGTGAGAAGTGATGAAAATAGAGTGATTTCTCATCAGTTCTCACAAATTAAAGTTATGGTTATTCCAACAAATGAAGAAGTTATGATTGCAAGAGATACAGTCAGATTATTAGGGCTATAAGAGAGTTGAATGATCAACTCTTTTTTATTATGGTTATTTTGATATAGAAGAATAAATCTTTTATAAGTTCATATTTATGTGATAATATGGTATTATGATAAACAAAGGTGATGAGAAATGGATAAAATATTAAGAATTAGAAAAGAGTTTGATCAGGTTATTATATATAGACATGTGAATCCTGATTTAGATGCATTTGGTTCCCAACTGGGAATGTATTGGACATTAAAATCAATCTATCCACAAAAAAATATTGTTTTAGCTGGTGAAATGAACAGTGATTTATTAAAATATTATCCTTCTTTTGAAATGGGTGAAATCAAAAAAGGTTATACTTTAGGAATTGTTTTAGATACTGCCAATCGTGAACGTATTGATGGGGATATATCTGTGTGTGATCAGATACTCAAGATTGATCATCATATAGTTGTAGATTCATATGGTGATATTAATATTGAAGATGAAAAAGCTTCTTCATGTAGTGAAATTGTGACTTTATTAATGAAACGTGGAAAAGTTCAAATCCCATTAGAAGCTGCCAATGCTTTGTATTTAGGAATTGTTGGAGATAGCAATCGCTTTTTATATCATTCGACATCTCAAAAAACTTTTGAAGCAGCTTCTTATCTATTGGATATGGGAATTGATATTGAAAAATTATATCAGAAGCTTTATATGCGTACAAAACAGGATTTGGAAATTACAAAATTTATTTATAATCATTATCAGGAAGATGGTCATATCGCATGGTATTATTTGAGTGATGAAAATTTAAAAGCATTACAGATGAGTCGAGAACAAGGGTCTTCTTATGTTAATGTGTTAGCTAATTTTGAAGAGTATTCTGTATGGATGGCTGTGACTCAAAATAAAAAAGACAACAACTATCGTGTAAGTATCAGAAGTCGTGGTATTCCTGTTAATGAAGTGGCAGCACTTTTCCATGGTGGTGGACATGCTTATGCTGCTGGAGCAACCCTTCAATCATTAGATGAATTGGAAGAACTTATTGAAAAATTAAAGGAGAAAATCAATGGAAAATATATTTGAAAAGTTTTTTACAAGAATGACAGAAAATAGGCAAAGTCAATTTTTTCAACAACGTCAGCCCCAAAAAGGCGGGACAATAAAGGCATTGGTCATTGTTTTGATTGTTTTTTTGATTGTTGAATACTTTGTTTTGATTCCTATTAATTTGAGATCACCTGATTTTGTTTTCTTTTTCAGTATTCTGCTTGTTATTTTTATAGCATTAAGAAGTTTATTTCAGGCTTCATTTGATAAAGTAAATAAGATACTTAGTGTAGTGATTGCGTTATTGCTAGTTTATGTTTTTGCTGGACAATTAATCAGTTCACCTATCTTTTTTGCATCAAGTTATCAAAAACAATTAGATGTTGATAAAAATGCTGATTTCTATAAAGATAATCCTAAAGTGAATTATCAGTCAATTCCTGTTGTTGATAAAGAAAGTGCTGAACGTTTAGGAGATCGTAAAATGGGTGAGATTGTCGATTACGTTTCACAATTTGAAGTTGATAATGATTATGTTCAAATCAATTATCAGGATAAACCTTATAGAGTCACAACATTATCATATAGTGATTTGATTAAATGGTTTACGAATCATCGTGAGGGATTACCTGCCTATATTCGCGTAGATATGGTGACACAGGAAAGTGAAGTTGTTCGTTTAGATGAAGGAATGAAATACTCACATTCTGATTTATTCTTTAGAAATATTGATCGTCATTTACGTGTTCACTATCCAACTAAAATGTTTGAAACACCTTCATTTGAAATTGATGATGACGGACATCCATATTGGGTGGCACCGACTTATACTTATAAAATTGGTTTATTTGGTGGTAAAGATATCACAGGTGCAGTGTTAGTTGATGCTGTGAGTGGTGACTGTCAATATTATGATATTCAAGATGTTCCAACATGGATTGATCGTGTTTATCCTTCTGAATTGTTAATAGAACAGCTTAATAACTGGGGAAAATATACACACGGTTTCTTTAATACGATTTTCTCTCAAAAAGGTGTTTTAAAACCAACAGACGGATATAATTATATAGCTTTAAATGATGATGTTTATTTATATACAGGTTTAACATCAGTATCTAATGATGCTTCCAATGTAGGATTTGCATTGATTAATATGCGTACGAAAGAAGCCAAATATTATGCGATTAGTGGAGCAGAAGAATTTTCAGCAATGTCTTCTGCTGAAGGAAAAGTCACAGATTTAAAATATACGGCAACATTCCCTATTTTGATTAATGCTGGAGGAGAACCAACATATTTTATGTCTTTAAAAGATAGTGCAGGTCTTGTTAAAAAATATGCGTTTGTCAGTGTTGAAAATTATCAGATTGTTTCAGTTGGTGATAGCGTTGCCGAAGCAGAAAAAGAATATTATGCATTGTTGAAAGATAATGGTAAAACAAATGTTGATTATGATACAGAAAAATTAACAGCTGTTGTCAGTGATATTCATGAAGTTGTGGTTAATGGAAATTCACAATATTATTTCCAGCTTCAAGATTCGAATCAAGTCTTTATTGCACCTATTTCATTAAATGCTCAATTGCCTTTTGTCAAAGCGGGTGATACAGTGACGATTGAATATGTCAATGATGAATCGACTTCACAAACTGTTTCTTCAATTACGATTCAATAAGGAGGAAGATTATGGGTGAATTATTTCAACGTTTAAAAATGTATGAACCTCTATTTGGGAAATGGAAAATAGATTTTATTGCCATCACTTATACAGATATGGCATGGGTCTATTTGAAAGATGATTATGGCAATGATGCTTTAATGAAAGTGAAAACTTTATTTTGCTTAGAAGAAGATGTGGAAAATGAAGTTTATGAATTGATGAATAAATATGACATCTTGGATTTTCCTGATTTAACACATTCACCTTATTTAGAAGAAGAACATTATTATATTGAAGATGGATCTGAAGTCAAAGGTGTTGATATCTGTTTGTTGTCAAGATATTCACTAGAGGAAGATAACAATCAGCTTTTATCTACCAATGAATTGCTTCAATTAGGTCTACAATATATGAATGGACAGGATAGAGTTCAGGATGAATATCGTGCTTATCAATTGTTTGAAAAAGCAGCTTATCATTCACATGCCAAAGCTATTTGTTCACTTGGATATATGAATGAAGTAGGGTTAGGAACAAAAGTCAATAAGGAACAGGCAGTTGCTTTTTATCAGCAGGCTGCTGATTTGGGTGATAGTCTGGCAGCCTGTAATTATGCTTATTGCTGTTTAAAGGGGATAGGCTGTCAAAGCAATTTACAGCAGGCTTTTGAATATTTTGAAAAGTCTGCCCAAGATCAATATCCTCGAGCTGTTTATTATTTGGGAGAATGCTATTGCTTTGGTTATGGAACGCTCAAAGATGAAATGAAAGCCATGACTTATTATAAACAGGCAGTAGATTTAGGATATACACAAGCTAAATATAGCATTGGGTATTGTTATGAATATGGTATAGGTGTCGCTAAAGATCTTGAAAAAGCTTTTTTATGGTATTTGGATGGTGCCAAAGATGGTCTGCCTGTTGCACAGGTTCAAGTTGGTTTTGCCTATGAAGTTGGTGAAGGTGTTAAACAGGATAGTGAACAGGCTGTGTACTGGTATCAGCAGGCTTCGTCACAAAATTATGCACCTGCTCATTGTTATTTGGCATATTGCTATGAAATGGGAATTGGAACACCTGTTGACTTAAAAAAAGCAAAAGAACTTTATTTACTTAGTGCGAATATGGGATATCCTCGTGCTATGATGGCTTATGGACATATGATTGAAGATGAACATCCTGCATTAGCTTTGGATTATCTTAAGCGTAGTGCGGATTATGGCTATTATCCAGCCATCAATAAGTATGCCTATTATCTGGAAAAAGGAATAGGTATAGAAAAAAATGAAAAACTGGCATTTGAATATATTCAAAAAGCTGCCAATGATCAAGATGCTCAAGCGATGTGTACTTTAGGATACTACTATGAAATGGGCATAGGAACAAAAAAAGATACAGCCAAAGCTTTTGAATATTATCGTCAATCTGCTCAGGCAGGTCATTTACATGGTATGACAAACTGGGGTTATTGTTATGAAGCTGGTATTGGAACTGAGCAGGATTTGTCAAAGGCTATAGAGATTTATCAACAAGCTGCTGATTTAGGTTATGATGTGGCGCAATGTAATTTAGGATATTGCTATGAAGTGGGAATTGGGGTAGAACCTGATTTACAAAAAGCCAAAACCTTTTATTTATTAGCTGCAAAACAAGGACATTTAAGAGCTATGTGTAACTTGGCTTATTTATATGAACAGGGCGTTGATGGTCAACCTGATTATCAGGAAGCTAGAAAATGGTATGAGCAGGCTGCTCAATATCAATATCCTCGAGCACTTTGTTGTTTAGGATATTTCTATGATGAAGGATTAGGGGTTGAAGTTGATTTAGAAAAATCATTTGATTATTATCAACAGGCAGCTAATTTACATGATGGAGCCGCTTTGTGTACTTTAGGCTACTATTATGAAAACGGGATTGGCTGTCAAAAAGATGAACAACAGGCTGTAGAGTGTTATCGAAAATCAGCGGAATCTGGAAACTTGCGTGGTTTAACCAATTTAGGTTGCTGTTATGAACTCGGAATTGGAGTTGAAAAAGATTTATCTCAGGCTATTTCTTGTTATCAACAGGCAGCTGATTTAGGATTTGATGTTGCCCAATGGCGTTTAGGATACTGTTATGAAGATGGAATTGGTGTTGAACAGGACATGTCTAAGGCTATTCAATACTATCAGGAGGCTGCTAAACAAAATAATCCACGTGCTTTATGTGGCTTAGGTCTTATTTATGAAGAAGGTCGAGGAGTGCCGGTTGATTTAACGAAAGCTTTTGAATATTATCAACAAGGTGCACAACTGAATGATGAAGTCTGTCAATGTAATTTGGCTTTTTGTTATGAACATGGAATCGGTGTCGAGCAGGATTTTGCTCAGGCCAAATATTATTATGAATTATCAGCTCAAAAAGGATATCCAAGAGCTTTATGTAATTTGGGTGTCATGTATGAACTGGGACTAGGATGTCAAAAGGATGAAGAAAAAGCTTTACAGCTTTATTATCAAAGTGCAAAGTTTAATTATTCGCCTGCCATTTGCAATGAAGCCTCATGTTATGAAAATGGTATAGGGACAAAGGTCGATTTATTACATGCTTTTGAATTATATTTAAAAGCAGCTAAAAATCAATGGGCTCGAGCTATGTATCATGTTGGTCGTTTCTATGAAGATGGCTTAGGAATTGAAGTGGACATAGAAAAAGCTGTACAATATTATGAATTGGCTGGTCAAAATGGTATAGCAGATGGATATGTCGAAATGGGGAGAATGTATGAATGGGGCATATTGAAACAATCCAATGATCAAGCTATAGAATATTATCAAAAAGCGCTTGATATGCAATCACCACGTGCTTATTATGCACTTGGAAATATGTATAAAGATGGAAAAGGTGTTCAACAGGATTATTCAAAAGCGATTGATTATTTTCAACATGCCGCCAAGATGAATCACGCTTCATCGCTTTATAATCTGGCTGTGCTATATGATTTTGAAGCTGGTAAAGAGTTTGAAGATAAACAAAAAGCAATCACTTATTATCAGCAGGCTGTTGATTGTGGACATGCAGGGGCCATGAATAATCTGGCAGTCTGTTATAAAGAAGGAGATGGTGTCAGCAAAGATTTAAAAAAGGCTTTTGAATTATTTTTAAAAGCTGCCAACCTTAATAATGGACACGCTTATCTCAATCTTGCGAGAGCATATACGTATGGACAAGGAACACAGGTTTCTTTAAAAGATGCTAAATACTGGTGTCAAAAAGCACTGGATGCTCATATTGAGGGTGCTAATGATTTAATGAAAGTGATTAAAAGAAAGTCATTTTTGCATCCTAAAAAGATTAAATAAGGACAACACAGATGTGTTGTTTTTATTATGGAATAAAGTTTGGTATATTTCATAAGGGAATAACAATAAATATAGGAATTCACGCATAATTATGATATAATTACAAAATGAATTGAGGTGGAAAGATTATGAAATCAAAGATTTTAATAGTTGATGATGAAGAACATATTAGAGAATTAATCCGTTTTTATTTAGATAAAGAGGGATTCTCAGTGGTTCAGGCTGCTAGTGGAGAGGAAGCTTTACATCTTTTAGAAAATGAATATATTGATTTAGCAATTGTTGATATTATGATGCCAGTGATGGATGGATTTCAATTGGTAGAGGAAATGAAGGAAATGAAAGACATTCCCGTTATTATGTTAACTGCCAAATCACAGTCAGCAGATAAATTAAGAGGTTTTTCATTAGGAATAGATGATTATGTGACAAAACCATTTGATCCTGATGAACTTTTAGCAAGAGTGAAAACAATTTTAAAAAGATATAGTATCAATAGTCAGAATATTGTGACTTTACATGATGTGGTTTTTGATGGAGATAAATATGAAATCAGATATAAAGATCAAACAATTCATTTGCCTTTAAAACAGTTTGAATTGGCCTTTGAATTAGCGAAAAATCCTAATCAGATTTTTACTCGTGAACAGTTAATTGAAAAAATTTGGGGAATGGATTATGATGGATTTGATCGTACTGTAGATGTTCATATTAAACGTATTCGTGAAAATTTAGGACATTTGCCTGGATTTAAAGTTGTGACAGTAAGGGGATTAGGATATAAGATTGAGGTTGAACCATGAAATCCATTTATGGGAAGCTGATTATTGGATTTTTAGTCAGTATTTTATTTAGTTTTTCAATTGCTGGATATTTTTCATTGCGTAAAAATGCAAATGAACTGGGGTTACTGGCTGTTGAAGAACTTAAAAATTCAACAGAACTTATAGAAGATTTTATTCAATTAATAGATCGAGATGATTTAGATAAAATATTACAGGGTTATGCCTCAACTTCAGAAGTGAGTTTTTATATTGAAAGTAATGGTCAAAAAAAGACTTATGGAAATATCAAAGGAGAACATCTCTCTCATGAAGAAGCAGATGTTTTAAGAGAAAATATAGGACAAAGTATTATTTTACAAGATTCATCTATACGTATTTATGCAAAATCTTTTGAAGTCAAAAATCAAAATTATATTGTCTATGTTCAAAAAGATATGAGTAAAAGGGAAATGATTTTCTTTGATTCTGCTTTAATAGCTGTCTTTTGTATGCTTGTTGCTGGAAGTATCACATTTTTAGTCATTGCTGATATTATTGTTAAACCTATTTCACGTTTAACTAAAGCAACAAATGAATTATCAAAAGGAAATTATCGTGTTCGTGTTAATTATACTGGTAAGGATGAAATTGCACGTTTAAATCGCAGTTTTAATCAAATGGCTCAACAGCTTGCCAAGCAGGATGAAACACGTCAACAGTTCATATCTGATGTTTCACATGAGTTTCAAACGCCTTTAACGGCTATTCAAGGTTTTGCGACAATCTTAAAGAATGAAAAATTAACTGATGAGCAACGTCAAAAATATGCAGATATCATTTTATTTCATAGTAAACGTTTATCTACACTTTCTAAAAATATGTTACAGTTAACTTTATTGGATGGTGAAGATGTCAAATTAGAAATCAGTGAGTTCTCGTTAATTGAACAGTTAAATCGTGTTATTGAAACACAAGATAATTTTGCTTTAAGTAAAAATATTGAAATAGAATTTGAAATACCTAAAAATGATATTCGTATTGAAGCAGATGAGTCACGTTTAGAACAAGTGTGGATTAATTTGATCAACAATGCGATTAAATACACACAAGATAATGGAGTTGTCATGGTACATATCAAGAAAACATCTAAAGAAGTGGAAGTCAGTATCGAGGATACGGGTGTTGGTATGAGCAAAGAAGCTATTTCACATATTTTTGAACGTTTTTATCGTCAAGATAAATCACGAAGTGTAGAAGGCAATGGATTAGGGTTATCTATTGTAAAAAGAATTGTTGATTTACATAAGGGACGTATTGATGTTATATCAAGAGAAGAAGGAGGCAGTCGCTTTACCGTTCATTTGCCTCAGAATAAATCATTTCATATTAGTGAAAGACTTATAAAAAAAGAAAATCATGGTTAGAAAGGAATTGATTTATGTATTTAAAAAGAATTGAATTACATGGTTTTAAATCGTTTGCCGATAAATCAGTCATTGAATTTCAGCCAGGAATTACTGGGATAGTTGGTCCTAATGGTTGTGGAAAATCGAATATCAGCGATGCTGTCAGATGGGTATTAGGTGAACAGTCAGTGAAATCATTACGTGGTTCTAATATGTCCGATGTTATTTTTAATGGTAGTGAAGACCGTAAGGCACAAAATGTTGCTGAAGTGACACTTGTATTTGATAATGAAGATCGTTTTATGAATGTTGATTATAATGAAGTAGAAATAACAAGACGCTTATATCGTCAAAATAATGAGGCAGAATATTTAATTAATAAGGAACCATGTCGTTTAAAAGATATTGTTGATTTAATTATGGATACAGGTTTAGGTAGAGATTCACTTTCCATCATTTCACAGGGAAATATTTCTTCGTTTGCTGATAGTAAGCCTGAAGAAAGAAGAGGAATGTTTGAAGAAGCGGCAGGTGTAGCGAAGTATAAAAAAAGAAAGCTTGAATCGATTCGAAAATTAGAAAGAACAAAGGATAATTTGGATCGTGTTGAAGATATTTGTTTGGAATTAGAAAAACAGATTTCACCATTAAAACGTCAAAAGGAAAAAGCTGAAATTTACTTGGATTTAAAAGAACAGTTACAGTCTATTGAAGTAAGTGTACTGGTAAAAGGAATTGAAACTTTATCTCAATCTTTACAGGATTTAAATCAATCTTTAGATTTACTGGATAAAGAAAAAGTGACAATTGAAGGACAAATCTTAATTAATGAACAACAAAATGAAAGCTTAAAGAAAAAGATGTTTGATTTGGATCAGGAAGTCAATGGACTTCAAGGCCAACTTTTAACAGCTATGAATAATGTTAATCAATTAGAAACACAAAAAGTTGAGATTGATGCTAATCGTAAACATATTTTAGAAACAACTAATAAAGAAGATTTACAGGCACGCATGGAACAGTTAAAAGCCATTTTACAAGATGCTATTAGTGAATATAATGATCGTGTTAATCGTTATAATGAAACAAAGGAAGAAAAATTAACTTTGGAAGCTTCTCAAGAAAAAAATCGTGCTCAGATGAATGCTTTAAGACAGGATATTGAAAATCTTAATTTAAAATTGCATCAAGACCGTCACCGTAGAGAACAGCTGGTTGATTTGGTAGAAAACAAATCTGGGTATAGTTATGGTGTACGTTCTATTATAAAAGCTAAAGATTCCATGAATGGAATTGTAGGTGTACTTGGAGATTTATTAGAAACTCAAGAAGAATATGAAACAGCTTTAGCAGTTGCTTTAGGAAATGCAGTGCAGTTTATTGTGACTGATAGTGATGAAGATGCGAGACATGCTATTCATTTTTTAAAGAATAATAAATCAGGACGTGCAACATTTTTACCTATCACAACAATGAAGGAAAGACATTTGCGAGAAGAACATTTACTGGTATGTCAAAATACACAAGGATTTTTAGGTGTTATGAGTGATTTTGTGAGATATCCTGATAAAATTAAAACGATTGTTTTGAATCAATTAGGACATGTGATTGTAGCTGATACATTGGAGAATGCTTCTCTTTTATCAAAAGCAACATATGCCAGATATAAAATTGTAACTTTGGCTGGTGAAGTCATCAATGTGGGTGGTTCATTAACTGGAGGAAGTTTTAAACAATCTTCATCACTTTTAACAAATAAACGTGAATTAGAATTGTTACAGGAAACCATCCGTCAAAGTGAACAAGATATAACAATGAAGAAAGCCAAACTTAATGAATTAGATAATTTAGCAAGAGAAATTTCTCATAATCTTCTACAAAAACAGATGTCATTTGCTAAATTGGAGTTGGTTGTCACAAATAAGAAAAGTGAATTACAGATTGCCAAAAGTGAATATGAAAGTTTAACACATCAAAGCGTTGAATTATCAGAGATTGAAAAAGGAACGCAAGATAATCAATTGCTTCAAGAGCTAAATGAAGCTAAAAAAAGAAGAGATCGTTTAACTGAAAGTATTCAGGCTAAGCGAGAATTGCGTATGAGTTTTGTTAATGAAAATGATCAGCTGGAAGATACTTTGAAAGTCACACGAGCTCATTTAAGACAAATTCAAAACGATATGACACAAAAGCAGGTTGATAAAGCGAAACAGGAAACAGAACTGCAAAATCATTTACAGCGTTTAAATGAAGAATATAAGATGACATATGAATTTGCCAGTGAAGAATATGCTCGTGATATTGATATGCAAAAATCCAAAGAAGAAGTACGTTTATTAAGACATCAGATTGATTCTTTGGGACATGTCAACTTACAGGCTATTGAAGATTATGAAGAAGTGTCTACACGTTATGAAACTTTAAATCATCAGCGTTTAGATCTTATTCATGCTCAGGATAGTATTTTAAAAGCTATTGATGAAATGGATGAAATCATGGTTTCACGTTTTAGTGAAACATTTGAAAAGATTAATCATGAATTTAATATTGTGTTTAGAAATCTTTTTGGTGGTGGAAAAGCGGAATTGAAATATAGTGATCCTGATAATATTTTAGAAACAGGAATTGACATTGATGTACAGCCACCGGGAAAAGCTGTCCAGAATATCACTTTATTCTCGGGAGGAGAAAAAGCATTGATTGCCATCTCATGTCTGTTTGCTATTTTGCGTGTGCGACCAGTGCCAATGTGTATTTTAGATGAGGTTGAAGCCGCTTTGGATGTTGCGAATGTAGAACGTTTTGCCAAATATTTAAGAGAGTTTTCTCATCAGACACAATTTATTGTTGTCACTCATCGTGAGGGAACAATGGAAGAATGTGATCTGTTATATGGAGCTACTATGCAACAAAAAGGTGTGACAAAACTTGTGAGTGTGAAATTAAAGGATGCTATTGATTTGGCACAAACGGCATCATAGATGAAAAAATATTGACATATCATCAAGAAGTGTTATCTTTATGATATGTCAATCAGTTTGAGGAGGATGTTTATGGGCTTTTTTAGTAAAATCAAAGAAACATTAGTAGGAAAGTCAGCAAAACAAAATGATAAATATGTAGCTGGTTTGGATAAGTCTAATTCTTCATTTTCATCAAAAATCAATGAATTAGCAGCACGTTATCGTGAAATAGATGATGATTATTTTGAAGAACTGGAAAATATTTTGATTATGAGTGATGTTGGTGTCAATATGGTTATGACAATTGTGGATGAAATTAAAAAAGAAGTTCGTCTTCAAAACATCAAAGATCCTAAAGAAATTAATGAAATTATTATTGATAAGATGTTTGTCATTTATGCCAATGATTCCTATATGACAACGAAGATCAATTATGATGATGAAGATTTAACAGTTATTTTAATGATTGGTGTCAATGGTGCAGGGAAAACAACAACGATTGCTAAGTTGGCTCATATGATGCTAAATGAAGGTAAGACAGTCATGGTTGCTGCAGGTGATACTTTTAGAGCTGGGGCCATTGATCAGCTAGATGTCTGGGCTAAACGTCTAGGTATTGAATGTGTGAAAGGTAAAGAAGGTGGAGATCCGTCTTCAGTTGTCTTTGATGCTTTAAAACGTGCAAAAGAACAAAAAGTGGATGTTTTGATTTGTGATACAGCCGGACGTTTACAAAACAAAGTGAATCTTATGAACGAATTAGAAAAGATGAATCGTATCATAAAGCGTGTTGTACCACAGGGGCCACAGGAAACTCTTTTGGTTATTGATGCGACAACAGGACAGAATGGAGTTTCTCAGGCACAGGAATTTTCTAAAATCACGGATATTACAGGTCTTGTTTTAACAAAGATGGATGGAACTGCTAAAGGTGGTATTGTTTTATCTATTAAAGATGCTTTAAATATTCCAGTTAAATTTGTTGGTTTAGGTGAACAAATGGATGATTTACAGGAATTTGATCTTGAACAATATATCTATGGTTTATGCAAAGGATTATTGGAGAAATAATATGACATCACATTTAGAAAAGACACAACGTGTGAATTTGTTGATGGATTGTTATGGTGATTTATTGACAGATAAACAAAGACAATATTTATCGTTATATTATGAAGAAGATTTTTCTTTGTCTGAAATTGCTGAAGACCTGATGGTTTCTCGTAATGCTGTATATGATCAGCTAAAACGAGCAGTAGCTTCATTAGAAGAATATGAGTCAAAGCTTCATTTAATGGAAAAGCATATTGAGCGTATGGCTTTGATTCAAAAAATTGAAAATCAGCAAATTGATAATCAACAAATGCAAGATTATTTAGAAATGTTAAAGAAGATATAGGAGGATAAAATATGGCTTTTGAATCGCTTTCTGAAAGATTGCAGGAGAGTTTAAAAAAGATTAGAGGACAAGCAACTTTAACAGAAGAAAATATGGACGAGATGCTTCGAGAAATTAGATTGGCTTTATTAGAAGCAGACGTGAATTTTCAAGTTGTTAAAGAATTTATTGCGAATACGAAACAAAAAGCTTTGGGACAGGATGTCTTAGGTTCATTAAAACCTGGACAGGTCGTTGTCAAGATTGTTCATGATGAGCTGGTTGAATTATTAGGAACAACAGTCAGTGAACTAGATTTATCAAAAAAACCAACAGTTATTATGATGGTTGGATTGCAAGGTTCTGGGAAAACAACAACTTCTGGAAAGATTGCAAAATTATTATCTAAAAAATATAGTAAAAATCCATTATTGGTTGCGGCAGATATTTATCGTCCAGCTGCAGTTGATCAGTTAAAGACGCTTGGGGAACAATTAGATATTCCAGTCTTTGAAAAGGGAACAGATGTGAAAGCAGAACAAATTGTCAGTGAGGCTATGAATTATGCTTATGCGAATCATCATGATGTTGTTCTTATTGATACTGCTGGTCGTTTACATATTGATGAACCTTTAATGAATGAATTACAGAACATTAAAGATATTGTTCATCCTAGTGAAATCTTATTAGTTGTTGATGCATTGACAGGACAAGACATTGTCAATGTTGCTCAATCATTCCATGATCATTTACAAATTACAGGTGCTGTTCTAACAAAATTAGATGGTGATTCACGAGGTGGGGGAGCACTATCTATTCGTCATATTACACATGTACCGATTAAGTTCATTGGGACTGGTGAAAAATTAGATGCGATTGATTTATTCTATCCAGATCGTATGGCAGATCGTATTTTAGGAATGGGTGATGTCGTTTCATTGGTTGAAAAAGTTCAAGATGTTTATGATGAAAAAGAAACAATGAAAACATTTGAACGTATGAAACGTGGTACTTTTGGTTTGGATGATATGCTTGAACAAATGCATCAAGTTAGAAAATTAGGACCTTTATCTGGTATTTTAAAGATGATTCCAGGTATGCCAAAAATGCCTCAAATCAATGATGAAGATACTGATAAAAAATTAAAATTAACAGAATCCATTATATATTCCATGACATTAGAAGAAAGACGTGATCCTTCTATTTTAAATGCTAAACGTAAAGAAAGAATTGCAAAAGGATGTGGACGTAGTGTGGCTGATGTCAATCGTTTGATAAAACAGTTTGAAGCTTCTAAACAAATGATGAAACAGATGGGAAATTTAGATCCAACAACGGGTATGCCTACGCAAAGGCCACAAAATCGTATGAATTTTAATCCTAATCGTAAAAAGGAAAGACATAAGAAGAAAAAGAAAAGATAGCCAAAAGTCCTTATTGATGATATAATCAATAAGGCTTTTGCATATTGTGAAGCTATGTAAAGAATATGTAAAAAATATAAAATAAAAGAATTTATACAGAAAGTATGATAGTATTATAGGAAAATAAATGATTGGAGATAGTAAAATGGATCAAAATCAAATTAAAGGATTAACTCATGGTGAAGTGCTACAACGTCAGCAACGTGGTGAAGTTAATCGACAACAAAAAACAATTAGTAAAAGTTATAGTCAGATATTTCGTGAAAATATCTGTACATTATTTAATTTATTAAATGTTTTAATTGCGATTGCTTTAGCGCTTGTTGGAGCTTGGTCAAATCTTGTTTTTATTGTGATTATCATTGCTAATGTCTGTATAGGAATTATTCAAGAGATACACGCTAAAAAGCTGGTTGATGAGTTATCATTGCTGATGATTCCTCATGTTAAAGTTTTAAGAGATCAGCAACAAGTGACAATTCATGTTGATGAAATCGTAATGGATGATATTATGATTTTAGAAGCAGGAGATCAGATTTGTTGTGACAGTGTTGTTATTGATGGTGAAATTGAAGCTAATGAATCTTTATTAACTGGAGAATCTGATCCTATTCATAAAAATCAAGAAAGTGATTTGCTTTCAGGAAGTAGTGTTATTAGTGGAAAATGTCATGCAAAAGTTATTCATGTTGGTGAAGATAACTATACATCACGTTTAACAAATGAAGTCAAAAAAGCAAAAGAATTACAATCAGAATTATTAAATTCAATGCGTAAAGTAACAAAAGTGACAAGTTTTATGATTGTTCCTTTAGGAATCATTTTATTTCTTGAAGCTTATTTTCTTAGACAAGATGCTTTGTCACAGGCTGTGATCAGTAGTTCTGCAGGTTTATTAGGAATGTTGCCAAAAGGGCTTGTTCTATTGATGAGTGTAAGTTTGGCAGCAGGAGTCACAAAACTTGCTAAGCAGAAAATTTTAATTCAGGATATTTATTCTTTAGAAACACTTGCTCATGTTGATACATTATGTTTGGATAAAACAGGAACAATAACAAATGGAAAAATGAAAGTTGAAAAGGTAGAGTTTTTATCTTCTTTATCATCTGAAACATTTACAGAATATTTTGGTTCTTATTTGCATTATAGTGATGATAACAATGCAACTTATCAAGCAATATGTGATCATTTTACACTGAATGAAAAACATGTTCCAAGTCAAAAGGTTGCCTTTTCATCACAACGAAAATGGAGTGCCATGACATTTGATGATTATGGAAGTATTGTTATGGGAGCACCTGAACGTTTAATGAAGAATCTACCAGCATCTTTAATGCAGCAGATTGAAGATGGTAAACGTGTAATTATTATTGCATATACTCAAAATAAGCTTGATGCTAAAGCTCCACTTCCTGAAGTGACACCAGTTTTGGCTATTGTTTTAACTGATATGATACGTAAAGATGTTGAAAAAACATTGCAGTATTTTGATAGTCAGGGTGTAGATGTGAAAGTTATTTCAGGAGATCATGTTTTGGCTGTCTCTAAGATTGCTCAAATGGCAGGATTGAAAAATTATGATAAGTATATTGATTTAAGTGAAGTTCAAAATAGTGAAAGTCAAATGGATGAACTTGTGAATCAATATTCAGTTTTTGGTAGAGTGACACCTCAACAGAAAAAATGGCTTGTTGAAGCATTAAAAAGACAAGGTCATACAGTCGCAATGACAGGTGATGGGGTGAATGATATGTTGGCTTTAAAAGAGGCAGATTGTAGTATTGCGATTGCTGAAGGTAGTGAAGCAGTTAAGCAGTTATCTCAAATTGTTTTATTGAATTCAGAGTTTTCATGTTTGCCTGAAGTTGTTTTAGAAGGACGTCGAGTTGTTAATAACTTAACAAGAGTTGCTAGTGTTTTCTTTATTAAAACAATTTATTCTATTATTTTAACAATAGCATGTGCAATCTGTAATATTCCATTCCCATTTATTCCTATTCAAATTACTTTAATTGACTTTGCAATTGAAGCTTGGCCATCATTTTTAACATTGTTGGAACCACAAACACAAAAAATCAAGGGGCAGTTCTTACCAACAGTATTAAAAAATACATTCCCTCATGCTTGTGGTGTCTTATTATGTTTTTTACTTGTTTATACAGGTCGACCATTATTCCATATTCCTATGGAACAAAGTGTCACAATGATGTATTTGGCACTTGCATGTATGAGTATGCAGGCTGTCATCGTTTCAAGTTTCCCAATGACGAAATTACGTTTATTTGTCTGTGTAACTATGGTTTTAGGATTTATTTTGGCTATCCTTTTATTCCATCAATTATTACACATCACAATGCTTACATATTCTCAAATCATTCTCACAATCATTATTACTTGCATTGGATTGCTCTTTAAGGAGGTTGTTAGACATATTATTGCTTTCAAAACAAAAGATGTTAAGTAAAAATACTTGACACATTTCAAATATATGTTATACTAGGAAAGCAAAATCAATAAATGGAGGAAAGATTATGGCAGTAAAAATTAGATTAAAAAGAATGGGTGCAAAAAAATCACCATTTTATAGAATTGTAGCAGCAGATTCAAGAATGCCTAGAGATGGACGTTTCTTAGAACAATTAGGAACTTATGATCCTAGACAAGATCCAGCTGTTGTCACAATCAAAGAAGAAGAAGTTTTAGCATGGTTAAATAAAGGTGCTCAACCTTCTGATACAGTAAGAAATATCTTAAGCCAAAAAGGTATTATGAAAAAATTTGCTGATTCAAAAGCAAAAAAATAAGCTGGTGATATAAAGTGGATTACGTCAAAACTTTACAGGAACTTGCAAGTGAACTTGTTATTGAAAAAGATAAATTAGAAGTCAGACAGATGCCTTCATTAGATGAAGATACAATCGTTTTATATGTCTATGCTTCAAAAAGTGATATTGCAAGATTAATCGGTAGAAAAGGAATGATGGCTAATTCTATACGTCAACTTATGTCTGTAAGTGGACGTTTAAATCATCAAAAATTAGACATCAAATTTGAATCTTACGGAGAATAGATGTGGTTCCACATCTATTTTTTATTCAAGGAGGACATTATGAATCAAGTCATTGTTGGAAAAATCGTGAATACACATGGCATTAAAGGAGAATTGAAAGTAAAAGCATCAACAGATTTTATTGAAGAAAGATTTCAAAAAGGGGCTACGCTTTATTTGGAATATCAGGGCCAAACTATAGAAATGACAGTTGCTTCACACCGTTTTCATAAAGGACATGTGTTAGTGACTTTTGAAAATCATCGCGATATTAATTTAGTGGAAAAATATAAAGGATGTTTACTTTATGCTTGTAAAGATGAAAACTTATTAGGTGATGATGAATATTATGTTAGTGATATTATTGGCTGTCAGGTTTATAATGATGGTCAGTTGATTGGTGTTGTACAAGATGTTCAACTTTATGATCATCATGATATTTTAGTTGTTAAGGGAAAAGAAAAAATTATGATTCCTTATGTTGATGCTTTTATTGTTGATGAAGATATAGAAAATAAGCGTATAGACGTACATTTAATAGAGGGATTTTTATAATGAAAATTGATATTTTATCATTGTTTCCTGAAATGTTTAATGGTTTCTTAGAAACTTCTATTATCAAAAGAGCTATAGATGCACAAGTTGTGGAAGTTCACGTTCATGATTTTAGAGAATTTGCTGATAATAAACATAAAAAAGTAGATGATTATCCTTATGGTGGGGGACAAGGTATGGTTTTAATGTGTCAGCCTATTATTGATTGTTTAAAGACACTGACGACTCCTGACAGTCTTGTCATCTTAATGTCACCACAGGGACAGACATTTCATCAGCAATTAAGCTATCAATTATCTTTAGAAAAACATTTGATTTTTATATGTGGACATTACGAAGGATTTGATGAACGTATTCGTGACTATGTGGATATGGAACTTTCCATTGGTGATTATGTCTTAACAGGTGGAGAACTTGCCAGTATGGTATGTTGTGATGCGATTATTCGTTTATTGGAAGGCGCTATTCGTGAATCTTCTCATGAAGATGATTCTTTTAGTCAAGGATTGTTAGAATATCCACAATACACACGTCCTTATGAATATGATGGAAACTGTGTTCCTGATGTTTTGATGAGTGGTCATCATGAAAAAATTAGACAATGGCGTTTGGAACAATCTTTAAAGAAAACTTATTTGAAACGCCCTGATTTATTAAAAACTAGAAACTTTACTGATGAAGAATTAAAAATATTAGAAAAAATCACAAAAAAAGATTGATTTTTATAATAAAAAATGATAATATTTCTTAGTCTTTGGACGCAGAAGCTCCGCTGGTTAAATAACGTATGAACTTCGAAGATAAATTTTGTGAAGGAGGAAGTCATATCATGAATATGCAATTAGTACAAGAAATTACTAAAAAACAATTAAGAAACGACATTCCAGATTTCAAACCTGGAGATACTTTAAAAGTTTATGTAAAAATTCAAGAAGGAGATAAAACACGTACTCAGTTATTTGAAGGTGTTTGTATTGCTAGAAAAGGTGGAGGAATTTCTGAAACTTTTACTGTTAGAAAAATTTCTTACCAAGTTGGTGTAGAAAGAGTTTTCCCACTTCATTCACCAATCATTGATAGAATTGAAGTTGCTAAAATTGGTAAAGTACGTAGAGCTAAATTACATTACTTACGTGGATTATCAGGAAAAGCTGCAAGAATTAAAGAAATTCGTAAATAAAAAGTATGGGATGGTCCCATACTTTTTTTCTAGTCTTTTGAGCCTATTAAATGTATAATAAAAAGGTACATAGAAAAGGAGCGATGAGAATGAACAAAAAGAAACTCTATGTTTCTATTGTAGAAATTATAGTTGTGATTGCTGTGACTATCGGTATTTTTAAATTTGTTGTAATACCAGTAAGAATTGAAGGCATTTCAATGGAAAATACATTACATGATCATAGTATAGCTATGATTAATGCTATGGGAATTCAAGAAGATAATATCCATCGTTTTGATATTGTAGTGATTGATAGTCAGCAGCTTAATGAAAAGATTATTAAACGTGTTATAGGATTACCTAATGAAACAGTACGTTTTGAAAATGATGAATTATATATAAATGATGAGCTTGTTCAACAAGATTTTTTAGATCAGGATTTTGTTGAAGAATCAAAATTAACTTATAATGTTGAACAATTTACAGATGACTTTGAAGTCACTTTACAAGATGGTGAATATTTTGTGATGGGAGATAATCGTTTGCGTTCCACTGATTCTCGAGAGTTGGGACCATTTACTATTGATGATTTTGTTGGAACGAAAGGACTTGTGATCTATCCATTTACTGATATTCAATGGATTGATTAAAAAGGAGGGTGATGAAAATGGCAAATCAAGGTTCAAAAATGAATATTCATTGGTTTCCTGGACATATGGCTAAAGCTAGAAGAGAAATAACAGAAAAAATAAAAGTTATTGATATTGTCATTGAATTGGTAGATGCACGTGCTCCTTATTCATCAAAAAATCCAATGATTAATGAGATAACAAAAAATAAGCCTCGTCTTATTGTTTTAACAAAGAAGGATATGGCAGATGACCAGTATACCAAACAGTGGGTTCAATATTATGAAAAATGTGGCTATCAGGCTATGAGTGTGAATCTAAAGAATTTCAATGAATACCAGAAAGTTATTGAAAAATGCCGTGTTGTTTTGAAAGATAAAATGGAAAAGGAAAAAGCCAGAGGTCTCAAACCACGTGCTATTCGTGCTATGGTTTTGGGAATTCCAAATGTCGGGAAGTCAACTTTTATTAATAAACTGGCAAATCGTAAAGCTACAGTGACAGGAAATAAACCAGGTGTGACTAAGGCTCAACAAATTATTCGCATTGCTAAAGATTTTGAATTATTTGATACACCAGGTGTATTATGGCCAAAACTTGATGATGAACATGTGGCTAAAAATATAGCATTATTAGGATCAATCAAACAAAGTATTTTACCTTTAGATGATTTGTTTATTGAAGCTATGCGTTATTTGTCTAAGCATTATCCGGAACTTTTAAAAGAACGTTATCAATTAGAAATTGATGAAAATGATCCTGATTGGATTATTCATACATTTGATCATATTGCAAAAATAAGAAAAATAAAACCATTACGTGGGGAAACGGATTATGATCGTGTTATGGAACTTTTCTTTAGTGAAGTCAATGATGGTAGCATTGGAAAAATCACATGGGAGGATCCAACATGTGTGAACGACTAAAATATGAGCAAATGGCTTATGATTTAGGAAAACATTATATTGTGGGACTTGATGAAGCTGGTCGTGGTCCAATGGCTGGTCCATTGGTTGTAGGAGCTGTTATTTTCCCTCGAGATTATTATGATGAAAGAATTAATGATTCTAAAAAATTAACTGAAAAAAAACGTGAAGAACTTTATCGTATTATTATTGAAAATGCGTTAGCTTATCAAATTGAAATTATTGATGTTGAAGATGTTGACCGTTTAAACGTTTATCAGGCTAGTAAAAAAGGAATGCTGGACGCTATTGAACACATATCTATTCGTCCAGATTATGCATTGACAGATGCTATGCCTTTAGGTGATAGTATTGAACATCAGTCTATTATAAAAGGGGATGGATTATCTTTAAGTATTGGTGCAGCGAGTATTTTGGCTAAAGTGACACGTGATCGTATCATGCAGGATTATGCTAAAATATACCCTGAATATGGTTTTGATAAGCATAAGGGTTATCCCACAAAGCAACATAAAGAAGCTCTCAAAAAATATGGTGTGACACCTATTCATAGACATTCTTTTCAGCCAGTTATTGAGGTTTTAAATCAACAATTAAGTTTATTTGATGAATAAACACATCATCAGATTCTATATTTTTTTACTACAAAGTAAAAAATATCAAAATTATTATATCTTACATTCTGTGAAGTGCATTTTTCTCAATGCATTGATCAAAGCAATCAATAGAAAAATTGATTGTTTTTTATTTTTTGAAAAAAATTCATGGAAAAAAAGAAAAATGACAATTTTTTGCGTATATAAATAATAGGAGGATAATTATATGGAAGAATTAGTATTGTATTTTTCTTTAAAGTATGAAGGGGATTTTCAAAAAATCTATAAAGCTTTAATGAATAAAGAAAGAGTTGATGAAGAATTAAAAGTAAAATTAATGAAAAGGATGAATTGTCGTTACATAACAATTTTTAGTGATGAATATCCAGAATTGCTGAAACAGATTAACTGTCCACCATTTGTTTTGTATTATTATGGGGATTTATCATTGTTGAAAACAAAAACGATTGGGGTTGTGGGAATGCGTAATATGAGTGAATATGGGAAACGAGCAACACATTTGTTTGTGAAAGATTTAGTTCAAAATGGGTATACCATTGTCAGTGGGATGGCAAGAGGTATTGATACTGTAGCTCATCAAAATGCAATTGCCTATGGTGGACGTACCATTGCTGTACTTGGAACAGGGATTGAATACTGTTATCCTAAAGAGAATAGACTATTATATGAGGAGCTGAAAGAACATCAGTTGGTATTAAGTGAATATCCTTTTTTAACTGCTCCTCAAAAACGTCTGTTTCCATTTCGTAATCGTATTATTGCGGGTTTATCTTACAGTATATTAATAAGTGAGGCAAAACAAAAAAGTGGAACCATGATTACAGCTGGCTATGCTTTAGAACAAGGAAAAGACATTTATTGTATTCCAGGACGTTTTGATGATTATCAGGGGTGTAATGAGCTTATTAAACAGGGAGCTAAACTTGTTTTAAGTGCTCAGGATATTATGGAAGATGAAGATTATGGTTGACAAATCAAAAAAAAGACTTAATAATAGAAAACACGTAGGAGGTAATATGATGGGTAAGAATTTAGTGATTGTTGAGTCGCCATCAAAATCAAAAACAATTCAAAAGTATTTAGGTGCAGATTTTGAAGTGACTTCATCAAAAGGGCATATTAGGGACTTGGCAACTACCGGAAAAGGTGGTTTAGGAGTCGATGTGGAAAATAATTTCAAGCCTAATTATGTTATTAATAAAGACAAAAAAGATGTTGTGAAAGAGTTGAAAAAATGCGTGAAGGAAGCTGATTATGTTTATTTGGCTACTGACCCTGACCGTGAAGGTGAAGCAATCTCTTGGCATCTTGCAGAAGTGTTGGGATTAGATGAAAATTCAACAAATCGTATTGTTTTTAATGAGATTACACGTGATGCTGTTATCAATGCATTGAAAAATCCTCGTACAATTGATCAAAATCTTGTTAAATCACAAGAAACGAGAAGAGTTTTAGATCGTATTATTGGATTTAAGCTTTCTAAGCTTCTACAAAAAAAGATTAAATCGAAATCAGCTGGTCGTGTTCAGTCAGTTGCATTGAGGTTAATTTGTGAAAGAGAAAAAGAAATTGAAGCTTTTATTCCTGAAGAATATTGGAAAGTCAAAGCTCAATTTGAAAAAGATGATGTGACATTTGAAGCAGAGCTTGCTAAATATCACAATAAAAAAATTGAACTTCATAATGAAGAAGAAACAAATGCTGTTTATGAGGCTTTAAATAAAGAGTTTCGTGTTTCTGATGTGAAGAAAACACAGAAGAAACGTGCTTCAAAACCACCATTTATTACATCTACATTACAGCAGGAAGCATCTTCAAAGTTGAATTTTAAAGCAAAACGTACAATGATGATTGCTCAAAAACTTTATGAAGGTGTCGATATTGGTAATGAAACTGTCGGTCTTATTACGTATATGAGAACGGACTCTATTCGTTTATCTGAAGGATTTATTCATGAAGCTAAGCAATATATTGGTGAAAAGTTTGGTCAAGACTATGTCGGTAGTGTGAAGGTGTCAAAGAAAAAAGACAATGTTCAGGATGCTCATGAAGGTATTCGACCAACAAGTATTATGCGTACTCCAGAAAGTGTGAAAGAGTATTTAAGTCGTGATGAATATAAGTTATATTCTTTAATTTATGCTAGAACAATTGCTTCATTAATGGCTCCAGCTAAATTGAATGCTACAACACTTTCATTGGATAATAATGGTTATGAATTTAAAGCG
This sequence comes from Massilimicrobiota sp. SW1139, assembly GCF_012027715.1. Lineage (NCBI taxonomy): Bacteria > Bacillati > Bacillota > Erysipelotrichia > Erysipelotrichales > Erysipelotrichaceae > Massiliimicrobium > Massilimicrobiota sp. SW1139. Next base: position 49,536 of record NZ_SJOR01000007.1, read on the forward strand.
AGTGGTTCAGTTATTTGCTTTGATGGATATTTAAGAGTTTATGGCGCTTATGAAAAACAAACTGATGAAATTCTACCTGAAGTGACAGTTGATGAAAAATTATTAAGTCAGGATATTCAAAAAACACAGCATTTTACAAAACCACCAGCTCGTTATAGTGAAGCAAAATTAATTAAGGAACTTGAAGATTTAGGAATTGGTAGACCAAGTACTTATGCAAGTATTATTGATACAATTGTAACAAGACAATATGTTGAACTTGTTGATAAAGCATTTAAACCAACGGAGTCAGGTTTATTAACAAATGAAAAGCTTGTTGAATTCTTTGATAGTATTATCAATGTTGAATATACAGCTCAAATGGAAAAAGAACTTGATGAAATTGCTGAAGGACATGATGATTATGTTCATGCTTTAACAACATTTGAAGATAAATTTGAACCTTTGTTAGAAAATGCTTATGATAAGATGGAGCAGATTCAACCACAAAAAACAGGGGAAACATGTCCTGAATGTGGTGGTGATCTAGTGATTCGTAAAGGAAAATATGGATCATTTGTTGCTTGTTCTAACTATCCAACATGCAAATATATTAAAAAGGAACCTGAAACGATTGAGTATACAGGAGAAACATGTCCAAAATGTGGTAGTCCAATGATTTATAAGACAGGACGTTATGGAAAGTTTGAAGCATGTTCAAATTATCCTGAGTGTAAATATATTAAAAATGAACGAAAAAAAGCTGAACCAGTGATGACAGATGAAGTTTGTCCAAAATGTGGTAGTCCAATTGTCATTAAAAAGGGACGATTTGGAGAATTTAAAGCTTGTTCAGCTTATCCAAAATGTAAAACAATTATTAAATAAAAGTCCCATATGGGACTTTTTAGAAAGGAAAAACAAATGGAAAGAGTCAATATTATAGGGGGCGGATTAGCAGGAGTAGAAGCTGCTCATCAGTTGGTTTTACGCAATATTCCTGTGCGTCTATATGAAATGCGTCCACATCAGACAACTGGTGCTCATAAAACTGAATACTTTGCTGAATTGGTTTGTTCTAATTCATTAAGAGCAGATGGACTTCATAATGCTGTAGGTGTATTAAAAAAAGAAATGGAAATGAATCACAGTTTAATTATGAAATTTGCCAGAGAACATCAAGTTCCTGCTGGAGGTTCATTAGCTGTTGATCGTTTTGGGTTTTCAAAAGCAATTAGTGAATACATCGAATCTCAGCCATTAATTGAAGTTGTACGACAAGAAGTGACTCGGATTCCTGAAGGTCCAACAATTATTGCTTCAGGCCCACTGACAAGCCCTGCTTTATCACAAGATATTCAACAATTATTGCAGAAAGATTATTTTTATTTTTATGATGCAGCAGCACCTATCATAGAAAAAGAAAGTATTGATTTTTCAAAAGCTTATCTCAAATCAAGATATGATAAAGGAGATGCTGAATATATTAACTGTCCGATGAATGAAGAACAATTTGAAGCTTTTTATAAAGCTTTAATTGAAGCTGAAGTTGTTAAACCAAAAGATTTTGAAGAAAAGTTTTTTGAAGGCTGCATGCCTTTTGAAGAAATTGCCAGAAGAGGAAAACAGACTTTACTTTTCGGACCGATGAAACCTGTTGGATTAGAAAAGGATGGTCAAAGACCATATGCTGTTGTTCAATTAAGACAAGACAATGCTGTTGGTTCACTTTATAATATTGTTGGATTCCAGACACATTTAAAATGGGGAGAACAGGAACGTATTATTCATATGATTCCTGGTTTAGAAAATGCTAAAATTGTACGATATGGTGTTATGCATCGAAACTGTTTTATCTGTTCGCCTCGCTATCTGAAACCAACATATCAGTTTATAAATCGTGATGATCTGTTTTTTGCTGGACAAATGACAGGTGTTGAAGGATATGTGGAGTCAGCTCAAAGTGGCATAGTGGCTGGTATTAATATGGCAAGATATTTACAAGATCAGGAATTACTGATTTTTCCTAGAGAGACAGTGATGGGCTCTTTAGCATATTATATTACTCATGGTAGTGAAGAGGATTTTCAGCCAATGAAAGCTAATTTTGGAATTTTACCTGATTTAGCTGTGCGTGTGAAGAAAAAAGAACGTAAGGATGCCTATGCCAAACGAGCTATTGAAACAATGGAGGATTTTATTTCAAATGTCTGATTTTTATAAGACAATGAAAGAATATTTACATTATTTGCAGTATTTTAAAAACTATTCATCTTTAACAATCAAAGGATATCAAAGAGATATTGAAGAGTTTATTCAATACTGTCAGCGTGAGAATATTTCTTGTTTTGAAACAGTGAAGTATTCTTTTTTAAGAGGCTATTTGGCTTATTTACATACTAAGAATTTATCACCTAAAACGATTAATCATCATATGAGTAGTCTAAGAGGACTTTATCGCTATTTACAAAAAGAAGAACGCATTGATGATAATCCGTTTCTACTTATCGAATCGTTGAAAGAACCACAACGTCAACCAGATTTTTTATATATTGATGAAATGTTAGATTTGTTAGATAGTATTGATACACATACATCATTAGGGCGTCGTAATAAAGCAATGCTTGAATTAATGTATGCCTCAGGACTACGTTGTTCAGAAGTTGTAGAGTTGCAGTTATCACAAATTGATTTTTCTAGACAACTGCTGTTGATTCACGGAAAAGGTGGTAAAGATCGTTACGTTCCGTTTCATGATTATGCGGCTTCATGGTTAAAAGATTATATTGAAAACGATCGCCAAGAGATAATGTCAAAATCACAACAGGATCATCATTTTGTATTTATTAATAAGTTTGGTAAACCGTTAACAAATCGTGGTGTGGAAGATATTGTCAATCGTGTTGTCAAAGCATATGATCCCACTAAGAAAATTCATCCTCATACCATTCGTCATTCTTTTGCAACGCATTTATTAGAACAGGGTATTGATTTACGTGTTGTTCAGGAGCTATTAGGACATGCTCATTTATCAACAACACAGGTTTATACACACATTACAAAACAGCATTTAAAAGAAATTTATGATCACTCACATCCAAGAAATCAACAAAATCATTAAGAAGTGAGAATATTTGAAAAAAATGTTGACGATAAGATGATAAAATGATAATATACAAATGTTGTAGACCTCTAGCTACAACCGCACATACAAGGTGTTAAAGCGAAGCTGCCTTGATTGGCGAGTCTGAGATTATTATAAAAAGAAGGAGGTACATCATGTACGCAATTATTGAAACTGGTGGAAAACAATTAAAAGTTGAAGTTGGAGATTCTATTTTTGTTGAAAAATTAGATGTTGCTGAAGGAGAAGAAGTTGTTTTAGATAAAGTTTTATTTATTGGAGATAAAACAAATAAAATCGGTAATCCTTATATTAAAGGAGCTACTGTCACTGCTCAAGTTGAAAAACAAGGTAAAGAAAAGAAAGTTTTAATCTATAAATATAATCCTAAAAAGCATTATCATAAAAAACAAGGTCATAGACAACCTTATACAAAATTAGTGATCAAAGATATTAAAAAAACTGCTAGAAAAGCAGCTCCAAAAAGCGAAACTGCAGAAGCTGCTGAATAATGATTGAAGCTGTTATTAAAAAGCACAAACAATCCATTGTTCAAATAACGGTTTCTGGACATGCTCAAAGTGCTGAATATGGCAAAGATTTAGTATGTGCTGGAGTAAGTACTGCTTGCATAGGAATTGCAAATGCATTGGTGCATTATCAGTTTTTATCACAAGAGCTAGGTACGATTGAGATTAATGATGGATATATTGATATTAAGGTTCAACATACGAATGAGCAGATTCAAGTGGTGCTAGGGACATTTGAAGTCATGCTGGAAACAATTGAAGAATCTTATTCAAAATACATGAAAATCAAAAAGATGGAGGTATGAAACCATGATGTTTAAGTTAGATTTACAATTATTCGCTTCTAAAAAAGGTGTTGGTTCAACAAAAAATGGTCGTGATTCTGAATCAAAAAGATTAGGAGCTAAATTATCTGATGGGCAATTCTGTACTGCTGGTTCTATCATTTACAGACAAAGAGGAACTAAAATCCATCCAGGTGTAAATGTTGGAAAAGGTGGAGATGACACTTTATTTGCAAAAGTAGATGGTGTTGTGAAATTTGAAAGAGACGGAAGAACAAGAAAAAAAGTTTCTGTTTATCCAGCTGCTTAATAGGAACCCCTTATATGGGGTTCTTTTTTTGAAAAAGACGGTAAAGAAGGTGAAAAGATGAAGTTTATTGATAAAGTACATATTTATGTTGAAGCAGGTAAAGGTGGCGACGGTGTTGTGGCATTTCGTCGTGAAGCCTATGTACCTAAAGGTGGACCTGCTGGAGGAGATGGTGGAAAAGGTGGTAGTATTATTTTTGAAGCTACAACATCACTTTCCACTCTATTAGACTTTAGATATCATCGTGAATATAAAGCAAAAAGTGGTGGTCAGGGAATGGCTAAAAAGATGCATGGTGCAGATGGTGCTGATATGATTTTAAAAGTTCCTGTTGGAACTGTCATTTATGATGAAGATAGTGGACGTGTTTTAGCTGATTTAACTCATGATAAGCAAAGAGCGGTGATTGCTAAAGGTGGACGTGGTGGACGTGGAAATGCACGATTTGCAACAAGTCGTAATCCTGCTCCAACTATTTGCGAACGCGGAGAACCTGGTGAAAAATATAATTTGATTTGTGAATTAAAATTACTTGCGGATGTTGGGTTGGTTGGATTCCCATCAGTGGGGAAATCAACGTTATTATCAGTTGTAACACGTGCAAAGCCAGAGATTGCTGATTATCATTTCACAACAATTGTTCCTAATTTAGGAGTGGCTCAATCTAAAGATGGACGTTCATTTGTTATGGCTGATTTACCTGGTTTGATTGAAGGAGCCAGTCAAGGAAAAGGATTAGGTCATCAGTTCTTACGTCATATTGAAAGATGTCGAGTTATTGTTCATGTTATTGATATGGGTGGTACTGAAGGTCGTGATCCTTATGAAGATTATTTGGCTATTAATAAAGAGCTTGGTGAATATAAATATCGTTTATTAGATAGACCACAAATCATTGTTGCTAATAAGATGGATGAACCTGCAGCTGAGGAAAATCTTGAACGTTTTAAAGCTCAATTGAATGAAGATATTCCTGTTTTTCCTGTTATTGCTTTGATTCAAGAAGGTGTAGATATGGTTCTTTATGCAATTGCGGACTTATTGGATCGTACACCATCATTTGCCAGTGAAGAGGAAGAAACAGAAAACAGTGTTCTCTATACATATGAAAAACCAGATGAAATTGGATTTGAAATTCATAATATGGGTAATGGGCAATGGCACGTTACTGGTGAAAGAGTGGAAAAAATTGTTCAAATGGCATCGCTTGGTAGCGATGATGGTGTCAAACGTTTTGCACAGAAAATGCGTAATATTGGTTTGGATGATGCTTTGCGTGTGGCAGGTGTTCAAGCTGGAGACACAGTTTCAATTTTAGATTTTGAATTTGAGTTTTATGAATAAACCAATTCCATAATAGATGAAAAAATGAGAAAATTGCTTCTCATTTTTTTATTTATGTTAAAAGTGTGCTATAATGATGTGGATATTATGAAATGGGAGTTGTCACATGTATAGTTATATTAAAGGTGTTATTGTCGATATGTGTAAAGATCATATCGTGGTAGATAATCAAGGAATTGGTTATTTAATTTATGTTTCTAATCCTTATCAGTTTACAAAAGGAAAAGAAACATTAGTTTATGTGTATCAACAGGTCAGAGAAGATGGTATTATTTTGTTTGGTTTTTTAACCAAAGAAGAAAAAGATTTGTTTTTGAAGTTGATACTTGTCAAGGGAATTGGTTGTAAAACGGCTATTGGTATTTTAGCTACTGGTGATGTTCAAGCAATTATTTCAGCAATTGAATCCAAAAATATTACCTATTTAAGAAAAATCCCAGGTATTGGACCTAAGGCCGCTCAACAGATTGTATTAGATTTACAAGGTAAATTTGATATACCATCATCACAAATTGTTTTAACATCAGTAGAATTTGATGAAGCTGTAGAAGTTTTGATAGCTTTAGGATATAAACGTCAGGATGTTGATCGTGTGATGAATACACTTTCTCATGAATCGCTAGATACAAATGGGTATGTAAAAAAAGCTCTAGGTTTATTAGTCAAGATATAGGAGGGTGACTATGGATTTAAATCATGATGTTTTAGATATCAATGAACATATAGAAGATGAAGAAAATCAATTAAGACCTCAATCTTTTGATGAATATATTGGACAAAGTCATTTGAAGAAGAATTTAAAAGTTTTTGTTGGGGCGGCTAAACTAAGAAATGAAACATTGGATCATGTTTTATTGTATGGGCCACCTGGTTTAGGAAAAACAACTATGTCCATGATTATTGCTAATGAAATGGGAACGCATTTAAAAGCAACAACTGGACCAAGTATTGAAAAAACTGGTGATTTGGTTGCTATTTTAACATCACTTGAACCTGGAGATGTCTTATTTATTGATGAAATTCATCGTTTGAATAAAGTAGTAGAAGAAATTTTATATCCAGCAATGGAAGATTTCTATGTAGATGTTGTTATTGGAAAAGAAGCTTCAACACGTTCTATTCGCATTGATTTGCCACCTTTTACACTTGTTGGAGCGACAACACGTGCTGGTGATTTATCAGCACCATTAAGAGATCGTTTTGGTATTGTTTCTAAACTTGAATATTACAATGTTGAAGAATTAACATCTATTATTAATCGTACCAGCCAGGTTTATCATATTGAAATGGATGATGAAGCTAAAATTGAATTAGCCAAAAGATCACGTGGAACACCAAGAATTGCCAATCGTTTATTTAGACGAGTGAGAGATTTTGCACAATATAATGGTGATGATGTTATTACAAAAGAAAGAACAGTGGAAGCTTTACAATCGTTAAAAGTAGATGAATTAGGTTTAGATGATGTTGATCATAAATATCTATTAGGTATTATTCAACGTTTTCGTGGTGGGCCAGTTGGCTTAGAGGCTATTGCTGCAAGCATTGGTGAAGAACCATTGACTTTAGAAGATGTTTATGAACCTTATTTATTGCAGACAGGATTGATTAAAAGAACGCCTAGAGGGCGTGTTGTTACTGAATTAGCATATCAGCATTTTCACATTTTAAAAGAATCTTAGGATTCTTTTTTTATTTGAGGAGGTATTTATGAAAAAGAAATATCAAGTGTTAGGTCTGATTATTTTAATGATATGTTCTATTGTATATGATTTTCAAAAACCAGATGTTCAAAAAGAAGAGATGATTTCTTTGTCTTATGTTATTTTAGAAGGGGAATTTTTAAAAACAGGAAAGTATGAATTTGAAGGTGAAAAAACAATTCAGGATATTATTGATGAGGTTGGCGTTTCTGAGCAAGCTAATTTAAACTCTGTAAAGGGTGATAAGATTGTTGAAGATGAAAGTCGTTTATATATACCACCCCAACAAGAGCATGCGATTTCTTTAAATGATGCCTCTCAAGAGGAACTTATGAGTTTGCAGGGAGTAGGCGAAAAAACAGCGTTAAAAATTATTGATTATCGTCAACAACATCCTTTTGAAACAATTGAGGATATTATGAATATCCGTGGAATTGGAGAAAAAACATATTTAAGGCTTAGGGAACATCTATGCTTATAAGATATCATTGTTTCTATTATGCATTAGGACTTCTATGTCTGACATTGGGAAAAGTTCTTCATCCACTTTTTTATTTGTTATTAGGGGTTTATGCTATTTTTGTTTATCGACGATTATCTTTATATCATTTATGTTTGATGATACTTTTATGTATCATTTTTTATTTACAGCCACATCATATTTTACAATTACCTTCAGTGATTGAAGGTGAAGTCATTAAAGCAAGTGAAAAATATTGTTATTTGAAAACAGATATAGGGACCGTTAAGCTTTATCATCAGGAAGCTATTGAATATGGTGATGTGATTAAAGCAAAAGTTGAACCACTAGAGCTTTATGAAAATACAAATGATTATGCTTTTTGTGAAAGAGATTATCTTTATGGACAAAAGATTTTTCATAAAGCTTATTTACAGACATTACTTAAGCAACAGCATCATCCTACATTTTATCACTGGCTAGAACAGCGTTTATCAGACCATCAGGATATAAATGATTATCAGAAATTATTTATTTTAGGTGAAAGAAATGAAAGCATTCATGATGATTATCAGGTTTTGACAGATTTATCTTTAGTCCATATGTTTGCTTTATCAGGTATGCATATTCATATTTTGTATGCTCTCATCAAAAATGTTCTTGGTTTATTTCTGCCACGTTCTTTGTCTCGATTGATAACCTATTTATTGATTGGTTTTTATATTTTTTCTATCCCAATGCTTGTGTCTTTATATCGTGCTTTTTTTGTTTTATTGTTGTATGATTTATTGAAAAAGTGGCTGAATAAATTAGATGTTTTTGCTATTTTGATTATGATATCTTTATTTTATAATCCTTATATCATTTTTAATATTTCTTTTGTTTTTTCTTATTTTGTTTATTTTATTGTTTTATTGACACAACATATGCGTTATTCTTCATTTTGGATTTATTTATCTTCTTTACCTATTATTCTCACACTTAATGCTCAAATTCCACTGATTGCTTTTTTTGTTAGTGATATTTTGAATCTTTTTATTGAATATTTTTATAGTTTATGTATTTTTTCAATTATTTTTCCTGCTTTAGAAATTATTTTAAAATATTATGTAAATGTTTTTCAAAGTATTTTATCATTTTTAGAAACAATCAATCATTTTATTGTTTTTTCAAAACCTACATTAGCATGGCTTGTCTTGTTTTATTTCTTTTATTTTCGGCTTTTATTACGTCAGGAGATCCAGCATCGCTATCGCCATGATATTTGTGCTTTACTTTCATTAATGCTGGTATTAAATGTATGGAGTCAATATAAGATTTATGGAGAAGTGACAATGATTGATGTTGGACAGGGAGATTGTACTTTGATTCGTTTACCAATGAATCAGGGGCATATTTTAATTGATACTGGAGGTCATCAGGAATATGATTTGGCTACACAAACAATTATTCCCTATTTAAAGTCAGTTGGAATTTCACATTTAGATTATGTTTATATTTCTCATGATGATTTTGATCATTGTGGAGCATTAGATTCTTTGCTGGAACATTTTTCAGTTGGACAAGTGATTGATAGTTTTGAAGAGAGTCGACAAATTGGATGTGCTCATATTCAAATGTTAAAAAGTGACAAAGTTTATAGTGATTCGAATGATCAGTCTTTACTCATGTATGTGACTTTACCAGCTATGAATATTCTGTTTATGGGGGATGCTTCTGTTGCTGTTGAAAAGGATATTGAAAAACAGCTTCAAGACTTAGATGTTGATGTTCTTAAAGTATCTCATCATGGAAGTGCAACGGCTACATCAGCCACTTTTTTATCACAAATTCATCCTGAAATTGCAATGATTGGTGTCAAGAAGGATAATATGTATCATCATCCATCATTAGAAGTGATTGAACGATTGCAAAGAAAAGGAATCACAATTTTACGTACTGATCAAGATGGGATGTTTCATATTCGATTTTATGGAAAAGAGCGTTACATTTTAAGATGATTCATGTATAATGATAGGCGTGGGGTGATTCTATGAATTTTGTTATTTATGGTGAAGATAAATTATTAATGGAACAAAGATTGAAGACATTAAAGAAAAAATATCATATTCAGGAAGATGATATGAATATTGTGACATATTGGTGTCAGGACACACCGTTATCATCTATCATAGAAGATGCTTTAACACCACCTTTTTTAAGTGAGTATAAAATGATTGTTGTGAAAAACCCCGTTTTTTTGACAACTCAAAAACAAAAAATAGCAAGTGATGAAGATATTCAAAAATTTATGGATTATTTAAAACTAGACAATCCTACTACAGTTCTTGTCATCTATCATGATCAAAGAAATTTTGATGAAAGAAAAAAAGTTGTTAAAGAGTTGCGTAAAAATGCTCATTTTTATGATATTGAAAAAATGGATGAACATCAATTATATAAAGCCACTCATCAGGCTATTAAAAGTCGTGGCTGTGAGATTGATGAAGAAGCTTTAAGGTTGTTTTTATCACGTATGCCAAATAATTTATTAGAAATTTCTCAGGAAGTTCAAAAACTTTGTTTATATACAAAGCATATTACAACACAGACAGTTGATTTGTTAGTGAGTAAACAGATTGAAGAAAATGTGTTTGAATTAACTCAAGCTATTTTAAACAAGGAAACAGCGAGAAGTTTTCGTATTTATAAAGATCTTATTATGAATAATGAAGAACCAGTGAAATTAATTGTGTTGATTGGAAATGCTATGCGTTTATTATACCAGGTGAAATTATTGGATAGAAAAGGCTATAATGATAAAGAAATAGCCCAAATGTTATCTATTAAATCTGGCCGTTTGTGGTATATTAGACGAGATAGTCGAAATTTTGATTTGAAAGAATTATTGGTTTGTATTGATGAGTTATCACAACTTGATATTGCGATAAAAACAGGAAAAATTGATAAATACAAGGGTTTAGAACTCTTTTTAATGCGAATGGGAGGAAATGGAAAATGGAATCAATGAGAGAATTATTTAAAATTGGTGTTGGGCCCTCTTCATCACATACGATGGGCCCTCAAAGGGCAGCCTTAAAAATAAGTGAAATGTATCCTGAAGCCACACATTTTCATGTTGATTTACATGGTTCATTGGCTTTAACAGGGAAGGGACATTTAACTGATTATATAATTGAAAAGACTTTTGCGCCAAAACCTGTTCAATTTTCTTTTAAAAGTGAAGAATTACCTTTTCATCCTAATGGCATGATTGTTCATGTTTATAAGGATGATGTAAAAATGAAAACGGTAGAAGTTTATTCTATTGGTGGTGGTTCCATCCTATTTAAAGGAGATTTGGCTCAAGATCCAGTTCAGGTATATCAACAAAATACAATGAAAGAAATACTTGACTATGTAGATGTTCATGGTATTTCTTTATATGATTATGTTTTAGAAAATGAAGGTGAAGATTTTGATCATTTTCTTTCTGATATATTGGAAGCTATGTTTGAAAGTGTTGAAAATGGTTTGAAAAAAGAAGGAGTCATTCAAGGAAAGCTAAAATTAAAAAGAGTAGCAAAATCAATGTTTCAACAGGCGCAAAATACGCGACGTGAAGCTGATCGTGAAAGACTATTTATTTCTAGTTATGCTTATGCTGTGTCAGAAGAAAATGCTGATGGTGGACAAATTGTGACAGCACCAACATGTGGGGCGAGTGGTATTATGCCAGCTATTCTTTATTATTGTTATAAGCAATTACATATTGAAAAGAAAGATTTGATTAAAGCTTTAGCTATTGGCGGTTTATTTGGTAATGTTGTTAAAACAAATGCTACAATTTCTGGCGCTGATGGTGGTTGTCAGGCAGAAGTAGGAACGGCCTGTGCAATGGCGGCTGCTACAATGGCTTGGATATATGAACTTAATAATTCGTTAATAGAGTATGCTGCTGAAATGGGATTAGAACACAATCTAGGATTGACTTGTGATCCTGTAGGTGGTTATGTTCAAATTCCATGTATTGAGCGTAATGGATATGGATCATTACGTGCATTAGATGCAGCAATGTTAGCTAAACAGTTAGGTTATTTAAGAAAAAACAAAGTGTCTTTTGATACTATTGTCAAAGTCATGAAAGAAACGGGTAAAGATTTATCTAGTGATTATAAAGAAACCTCTCTAGGTGGATTAGCGAAAGAATTTGGTTTATCATGAGTGCTTTATATGTTCATGTTCCATTCTGTCAGCATATTTGTAGTTATTGTGATTTTTGTAAAGTCTTTTATGATGAAAAATGGGCCTGGGATTATTTAAAAGCTTTATCTTTTGAAATAAAAGATAAAGCTTTATCAACATCTTATGATAGTATCTATATTGGTGGTGGAACACCAACTGCTCTTACTTATCAGCAGCTTCAATACTTATTTGAATTATTAAAACCTTTTTCCAAACAAGTTCAAGAATATAGTATCGAAGTCAATCCAGAAACAATGGATCAAGAAAAATTAGAGCTTTGTTTTCAAAATGGTGTCAATCGTTTAAGCATTGGTGTCCAGACCTTTCGTGATGATTTATTAAAAAAGATTGGTAGAGTTCATACCTCTAAACAAGTTTTAGAACTCATAAAAGATGCTCAAACAATAGGCTTTCAGGATATTAATATTGACTTGATGTATGGTTTACCAGATCAGACATTAGAAGATGTTCAAGCAGATATTCAACAATTATGTCAATTAGACATAGGACATGTTTCCTATTATGCGTTGATTTTAGAGGATCATACAATCTTAAAAAATATGAATTATCAGCCTTTGGATGATGAAGAAGATGCCAAGTGGTATCATTTTATACGACAAGAATTAAAAAAATATGGTTTCCATCAATATGAAGTGAGTAATTATTATCGTTATAAACCATCATTGCATAATCTTGTATATTGGCATTATCAGGATTATGAGGGGATTGGTCTTTCTGCACATTCATTAAAAAAACATCATCGTTATGAAAATACAAAATCTTTGACACGTTATTTGAATCATCATTATTTAGAAAATGATATTCCATTGTCTATGGAGGATTGCTTGTTTGAAAAAATCATGATGGGTTTACGTTTGAATGAAGGGATTTCTCTTGAGGAAATGAATAGATTATTTGATATTGATTTTCAAGTGAAATATCAAGATGTCATTACTAAATATCAAAATATGAATTTTTTAGAAATAACGAATGGATATTTAAAAACAACATCTTTAGGGATGGATTATCTCAATAATATTTTAATAGATTTTTTAGAAGATGAACAGGGATGACCTGTTTTTCATTCTTTTTTAGCACAAAAGTGTTGACAGTGCTAAAAAGATGAGTATAATGTAATTAGCACAAGAGGAAAAGGAGTGCTAAAGGAGGCTATGATATGCTGACAGCTAGGCAATTACTGATTTTAAAATGTATTGTTGAAGAATTTGTGGAAACGGCTGAGCCAGTAGGATCAAAAACCTTAATGACGAAATATCAGCTTCCTTATTCGAGTGCAACAATTAGAAATGAAATGTCGTTTCTAGAAGAACACGGTTACTTAGAGAAGACGCATACGTCTTCAGGGCGTGTCCCATCAACAAAAGGATATCGTTTTTATGTCGATACCTTGATGCAACCTAGTGTAGATGACGAGGTGAAAAATCAGGTTTCAACAATTTTGGGAGACCGACATCGCTCTTTAAATGAAATTATTAAAGAGAGTTGCCAAATTTTAAGTCAATTGACTCATTTGACAACAGTCGCATTAGGACCAAATGCAATTTATGAACATTTACAGAATATTACGCTTGTTCCTTTGTCTGAACATACTGTGACAGCCATTATCGTCACAGATAAAGGACATGTCGAAAATCGAAACTTCAATATTACGAATAATGCTTATATGGAAGATTTAACGAGTTGTGTCAATGTCATGAATGAACTGCTTGATGGAACACCGATGAATCAAGTCGTTTATCGTTTAGAAAGAGATGTCAAACCTATATTAAGTGCTCGTATTAAAGAACATGAAGTTCTATTCAATGCTTTCTTGGAAGCATTTATGAAGTTTGCGAATAACAATGTTTATTTTTCTGGAAAAGAGAATATGTTATATCAGCCAGAATATAACGATGTGAATAAATTACGTCGTTTAGTAACTGCATTTGAAAATTCACAATCTTGGAAAAGTTTGGAACCGATTGCTTTGGAAGATGGTGTAACGGTCAGAATTGGAAGTGATTCACCAATAAAGGATTTAAATGATGTTTCGGTGATTTCAGCTTCGTTTAAAACAGGGAATGAGTCTAAAGGATCTATTTCAGTCATTGGGCCAACACGTATGCCTTATGAGAAAGTCGTTTCTTTAGTTGAGTATATTTCAAAGAGCTTAGAAGAAGTTCTTGTGAGTCAAAATGATGAAGATGATGAATAGAGGTGAAACAATGGCAAAGGAAAAGGAAACTGAAAAAGAAGAAGTGACAGAAGAAGTTGTAGATGAACAAACAAATGAAAATGAAGAAAAGAAAGATGAGAATACAACAGAAAGCTTAGAAAAGCAAATGAAAAAATTGGAAGAAGAAGTCAATACATGGAAAACGGATTATTATAAAGTTTTTGCAGATATGGAAAACTTAAAAAGACGTTTAGAAAAAGAACATCAAAATTCATTAAAATTTATGATGCAGTCATTTATTGAAGAATTACTTCCAGTAGTGGATAATTTTGAACGTTCGTTGAATGTGCAAAATCCAAGTGAAGAAGTTCAAACTTTCTTGAAAGGTTATCAGATGATCTTTGATCAGTTGATGAACATTTTAAAGAAAAATGGTGTAGAAGTGATTGAAGCTCAAGGTAAAGAATTTGATCCAAATCTACATCAGGCAGTTATGACAACACAAGATGAAAATTTTGATCACAATGTTGTTGTAGAAGAACTTCAAAAAGGTTACAAATTGAAAGATCGCGTTATTCGTGCATCTTTAGTCAAAGTCAATGAATAAATTTTAGGAGGATGATCATTATGGGTAATAAAATTATTGGTATTGATTTAGGAACAACAAACTCATGTGTAAGTGTGATGGAAAATGGTGAAGCAAAAGTTATTGCAAATCCTGAAGGATTAAGAACAACTCCATCTGTTGTTGCTTTCAAAAATGGAGAAATTATTGTTGGTGAAGCTGCTAAACGTCAAGCAGTTACAAACAAAGAAACTGTTATGTCAATTAAAAGACATATGGGTACAAGCTATAAAGAACATGTTAATGGTAAAGATTATACACCTCAAGAAATTTCAGCTATGATTTTACAAAACTTAAAAGCAACTGCTGAATCTTATTTAGGTGAATCAGTTAATCGTGCTGTTATTACAGTACCGGCATATTTCAATGATGCTCAACGTCAGGCAACAAAAGATGCTGGTAAAATTGCTGGATTAGAAGTTGAACGTATTATCAACGAACCAACTGCAGCAGCATTAGCATTTGGTGTTGATAAATTAGATAAAGAACAAAAAGTTTTAGTTTATGACTTAGGTGGAGGAACATTTGATGTTTCTATCCTTGATTTAGCTGATGGTATGTTTGAAGTTTTAGCTACTGCTGGTGATAACCATTTAGGTGGAGATGACTTTGACCAAGCTATCATGAACTGGATTGTTGCTGAATTCAAAAAAGAACAAGGTGTTGACTTAAGCAACGATAAAATGGCTATGCAACGTGTAAAAGAAGCTGCAGAAAAAGCAAAGAAAGATGTTTCTGGTATGATGCAAACTCAAATTTCATTACCATTCATTTCTGCTGGTCCAGCTGGTCCATTACATCTTGAATTAACACTAACAAGAGCTAAATTTGATGAATTAACACATGATTTAGTTATGCGTACAGAAGGACCTGTAAGACAAGCATTAAGCGATGCAGGTATGTCTCCAAGTGATATTGATCAAGTTTTATTAGTTGGTGGTTCTACACGTATTATTGCAGTTCAAGAATCAGTAAAGAGATTACTTGGAAAAGAACCTAACAAATCAGTAAACCCTGATGAAGTTGTTTCTATGGGTGCTGCAATCCAAGGTGGAGTTATTGCTGGAGATGTTAAAGACATTGTCTTACTAGATGTAACACCATTATCATTAGGTATTGAAACAATGGGTGGAGTTATGACTGTCTTAATTGAAAGAAATACAACTATCCCAACAACTAAATCACAAATCTTCTCTACTGCTGCTGATAATCAACCTGCTGTTGATATCAACGTATTACAAGGTGAAAGAACAATGGCTAAAGATAATAAACAATTAGGTTTATTTAAATTAGATGGTATTGAACCTGCACCTAGAGGAGTACCTCAAATTGAAGTAACTTTCAGCATTGATGTTAACGGTATTGTTAATGTTAAAGCAAAAGATATGAAAACACAAAAAGAACAATCTATCACTATTCAAAACTCAACTGGTTTAAGTGATGAAGAAATTGATAGAATGGTTAAAGAAGCTGAAGCAAATAAAGCTGATGACGAAAAGAAACGTAAAGATATTGAAACAAGAAATAAAGCAGAACAAATGATTAATGAAATTGATAAAGCTTTAGCTGAACAAGGTGATAAGATTGATGATAATCAAAAAGCTCAAGCTACTGCTTTAAGAGATGAATTAAAGAAAGCATTAGATGCTAACGATATGGCTACACTTGAAGCAAAAATGAGTGAATTAGAACAAGTTGCTCAACAAATGGCAGCATATCAATATCAACAATCACAACAAGGAGCTAATCCAACAGGTGATGCTTCAAATACAGCAACTCAAGATGATGATGTTGTTGATGCAGATTTTACAGAAAAAAATTAAAATAAAGCCAAGGCTTTGCCTTGGTTTTATCTAGTCAAGAGGTGAGATTATGGCTGAAAAAAGAGATTATTATGAAGTGCTTGGTATATCAAAGAGTGCCAGTGCTGATGAAATAAAAAGAGCATATCGTAAAATGGCTAAAAAATATCACCCTGATGTCAATAAGGAACCTGGAGCAGAAGAAAAGTTTAAAGAAGTTCAGGAAGCCTATGATGTTTTATCTGATGACAATAAAAAAGCTGCCTACGATCGTTATGGTCATGCTGCATTTGATCAAGCTGGTGGATTCGGTGGAGGAGCCGGAGGCTTTGGCGGATTTGGTGGCTTTGAAGATGTTGACTTAGGAGATATTTTTGGTTCATTCTTTGGTGGTGGAGGATCACGTCAAAGAAAAAGTGGACCTATGCGTGGTGAAGACCGCTTTGTTCAATTAGAAATTGATTTTATGGATGCTATTAAAGGTAAGAAGGCAGAAATTAAAATCAATTATGATGAACAATGTTCACATTGTCATGGAACTGGTGCGAAAACACCTAACGATTATCAGACATGTTCTAGATGTGGTGGAACAGGTACGATTCGTACACAACAACGTTCGCCTTTTGGAACGTTTGTAAATCAGACAACATGTCCTGATTGCCATGGTACAGGTAAAGTCGTTAAAGAAAAATGTCCTCACTGTCATGGTAATGGATATGTCAATAAAAATATAACAGTTGAATTAAATATACCAGCTGGTATTAATACGCACCAACAGTTACGTGTTCAAGGTAAAGGACATCGTGGTACAAATGGTGGACCTAATGGTGATTTATATGTTGAAATCTATGTCAAACCACATCAACACTTCCAACGTGATGGTAGAAACATTTATATTTCTATTCCAATTTCAGCAGTTGATGCCACTCTAGGTTGTGAAGTAGATGTCCCAACGGTTTATGGTGATGTGACATTAAAAGTTCCAGAAGGAACACAACCAGGTACAACATTACGTTTAAAGGGTAAAGGTGTGAAGGATTTACGTAGTGATAATTATGGAGATCAATTTGTTAAAATTGATGTTAAGATTCCTACAAAATTATCTCGTGAAGAAAAAGATCTTTATCATAAGTTAAAAAAAGCCGCAAAAAAAGAATCAATCTTTGATCAATTCAAAAAAGGTTTTAGAAGATAGCATGAATTTGTTATCTTCTTTTTTCATATGATAGGGTATAATGATTGAATAAAAGAGCATAAAAAAAGCATCCAGGAAGGATGCAATCTTTATCATTAAGCACTTTTTCTAAGAGTTCTTAATTCTCTTGCTGAAATTTTTACTTTTTTTGGTTTACCATTGACTAAAATAGTAGCTTTTTGTAAGTTAACATTCCATTTTCTCTTAGTTGCATTTAATGCATGAGAACGAGAATTACCAGACATAGGTCCTTTTCCGCTCACTTCACATTTTCTAGCCATTATATTCACCATCCTTTACAAAGTGTCATTCACATACCTAAGTATAATATCATTAATAAAATGAAAATGCAAATACTTTTTTATATAAACATAAAAAATATTTTGTATTTGAACGTAAATATAATATATGAAAAATATGAATATTTCAATATTTTTTTAAATTTTATTTACAAGATAATATAAGTGGGTTATAATGCGTATGCATTGTTATGAAATAATTGTCAACAATTTAAAAATAAGATATAATATAGTTAACTATTTATGAATTTATGATAAGAACGGAGGAATAGTTATGATAACAAAAACAACTGATTTAGGAGATATTCATCTTTCATTAGATGTCGTTGCTAGTATTACTGGGGGTGCTGCAACTGAATGCTATGGAGTTGTTGGAATGGCAAGTCAAAAGATTATGAAAGATGGTTTTTATGATCTTTTAGGTAAAGATAATTATGCTAAAGGGATTGTCGTAGAAGATGGGGAAACAGGAATCATTTTAAATGTCTATATTATCGTTGGATATGGTGTCAAAATTTCTGAGGTTGTTTATGAAGTTCAAAAGAAAGTGAAATATGTTTTAGAAACAACTTTAGATATTGATATTGAAGCAGTGAATGTTTTTGTACAAAGCATTCGTGTAACAGATTAGTGGAGGGTTAACATGAGAATCATTGATGGTAAACAGTTTAAAGAGATGGTTATAACAGGTGCGACTGTTTTGCATAATAATCATCCAGAAATTGATGCACTAAATGTTTTTCCTGTGCCTGATGGAGATACAGGTACAAATATGTCTTTAACATTTAGTTCTGGGGCAGATGAGATTGAAAAGTTAGATTCTAACGATATATATGAAATTTCAAAAAAATTATCTAAAGGTTTATTGATGGGAGCAAGAGGAAACTCTGGTGTTATTTTATCACAGATCTTTAGAGGTATTTCTATGGCTTTTGAGGGAAAATCTCAAGTTGATGCTGTAGAATTTGCACAAGCTTTACAAAATGGAGCTAAAGTAGCTTATAAAGCTGTTATGCGTCCTGTTGAAGGTACAATTTTAACTGTCATAAGAGAATCAAGTGAAGCTGTTGTAAAATATGCAAAACCTGGTATGGAAATCGAAGATGTTTTTTCTTACTTTGTAAAAGAAGCTGAAGAATCATTGGAAAGAACACCAGAACTTTTACCTGTATTAAAAGAAGTTGGTGTTGTTGATAGTGGTGGTGCTGGTCTATTATTGATTTTAACTGGGTTCATGGCTGCTTTAGCTGGTGAAGAAATTGAACGTGTAGATATTAATAACGATAATGCAAAAGAAGCACTTGTTGATGTTGAATCTGGTAGTGAAGATGCATATGGGTATTGTACAGAATTTATTTTTAGATTGGATCCAGCAAAAATAAAAGTTTTTAAAGAAGAAAATTTACGTAATGAACTAGAAAGATTACCTGGTAATAGTATTGTTGTTGTTCAGGATGAAGATATTGTTAAAGTTCATGTGCATACATTAAAACCAGGAAATGCTTTAAATGTGGCACAAAGATATGGTGAGTTTATTAAATTAAAGATTGAAAATATGCAAGAACAGCATAATTCTATTTTAGAAGCTAATAGTACACCTGCTGCTAATGCAAAAGCAACATTAACTGCACCAAAGGAAGAACCTAAGGATGTGTCTATTATTAGTGTAGCTGCTGGTGATGGTATTAAAGATATGTTCTTAGAATTGCATTGTGATTATGTTGTCAGTGGTGGACAAACAATGAATCCTTCTGCTGAAGATATCGTTCAAGCCATTCGTGATGTTAATGCAAAACATGTCATTATATTACCAAATAACTCAAACATTGTGATGACAGCACAACAGGCAGCTATTATTTTAGAAGATGAAGTAGATGTTCATGTGATTCCTTCTAAAACAATTCCACAAGGTTTATCAGCATGTATTATGTTTAATCCAGAAGTATCTTTAGAAGACAATTTAAATGAAATGAATGAGGCTATTGCAAATGTGAAAACTGGACAAGTGACTTTTGCGATTAAAGATACAAATATTGATGGTGTGGATATTAAGGCTAATCAATATATGGCATTATGTGAAAAAGAGATTATTGCCTGTGTTCCAAATAAAGTAGAAGCTTTAAAAGAAACTTTAAATGGATTGGTTGATGAAGATTCAGAAATTATTACTTTAATTTATGGTGAAGATGTGACTGAAGACGAAGTTGAAGATATTGAAAGTTATGTTGAAGATCACTTTGAAGCTGAAATCGAATGTGTAAATGGAAAACAACCAGTTTATTCATTTATCGTGGGTGTCGAATAGAATATTACGAAAGACAGGATAATATTTCTTATAGAATATGGAGGCTCGATTTTATCGGCGCTTTAAATAATCGTGGGGTTTTATAAAAAAGCTTTAAAAAAATTGTGGGGCAGAAACACCCCACTTTTATTTTAAAGGAAATTGCAGACATTCATTATTTTATTTCCTTTTTTTATATTTTCCTCTATAATTACCTATTCTTTTAATACTTTCTTTATTTTCATTTATTAGATATTTTTCATATTGGTTTTGTGAATAAATGAATTTATTCCTGGCTCTTTTAAAATTGCTTAATCCATTTGCATTACTTATAATTTTCTTTATATAGTTATTCTTTCCTTCTATAGGTCCGTTTGAAAGTCTTCTTCCATCATACCAATGAAATGAATTTAATATCTCCTGTTTCCAGTTTGTGAGTGTCTTTGCACATTCAATCATCTCCTGTATATTTGATAATTTCATTCTTTTTATTAATGAATCGAATTCTTTTGTTTTTTTATCTATATCAAATGTCTCCTGATTTTCATTATTGAAGTTGATGTATTCTTCTTTTATTTTATAGGCTTCATTGAGTATAGGATTAATTTGAAGGATTCTTTCCTTTAAGCCTAGTTCAGTTGTTGTATGTCCTAAAACTCTATCATAGTAGAATTTTTCAAAGTTTAAACTGTCTTCATTTTTAAGAATAATGTAATATCTGCTTTTAAGAAGTTTGTAATCTACAGAATTTTTAAGTTCATCAGTAGAATACTTCTTCATGATTCTTTTTCTTACCTGATTCAATGAATCATTAACTTTTTTTGACTACATGAAAAGGATCAACACAGATAATAGCACTTTTAAAAAAATTATTAATAATGAACTTATAATTAGAATACATATCTATAATGATATATTTAACTTGATTTCGTTCTTCAAGAGGAATGTGGAAGAAATAGTCATAAAGATCTTCACTCCATCTGGATTCCACAATATCAATAATATATTTTTTAGAAAAATCCATAATCATAAAAGCATATTTCTTTTTTGCATGTCTGTTGAAATAGAATTCATCAAAACAAAGGATATGAGTAAGATTTTTCTTTTGATTTGAACATGTCTATCGAAGATATCAACAACAGTAGAAACAGAAACACCATATTTTTTAGCTACAGAAGAAAATGTAGAAGTGTAAGGTTTCAAATCATTAAGAATATTGATAACAGTAGAAGCAGTAAGGATATGTCTGGTACCAGTAAAGGGAGAATATTCAACGAAGGACTTGCCACAGTCCTTGCAGCAATAACGACGTTGTTTATAGAAAATAAAAGAATGAGAATGAATTAAAACTTTATGATTTTATAATCTTTAATTCTATCGGTTAAAGAACCACAATGAGGACAAACCTGAATAAATCTTTTAAGAATAATAATAAAATCAGAAGATTCAGTTTTGGTAATAGATTCAATAAAATCCAAATCTTTTTCTTTTAAATCAAGAAGTTTAATGATAAAATCGTTCATGAGGAACCTCCTTTCAAGATATAAATGTCTGCAAACATATATTATATCAGGAGGTTTCTTTTTATTATGAAATTACCCCATTTAGAAATTAAAGCAGAAAAGGGCAAACCCCGTAATAAAATTAAAGGTTAAGGTTTACCCCGCGATTATTTAATATACCCTTTATTTGCTCATATGTTATTGAAAGGATGAAGAATTATGAGTTGTATTTAAATAAATTTTAATTCATTGACATAAAATTTTTATTCAATTAAGATTGAAATTGAGGAAGATCTTGCTCGAAATAAACGAGGAGGAAAAATAAAATGTATCATGGAAAATTCAAAGGTAGTCACTATGATTGTGGTTTTCGTTGGGGAACTTTATTAAGAAAAAATAATAAAATTATTGCGAATCAGCATACATTTGTTGTCAGTGAAGAAAGAAAGGAATTTGCTAAGCAATGTTTACCTATTTATGAAAAATATTATCCAGAAATTTTAGATGAAATAAAAGGAATTGCTGATGGACAGCAAACATCATATGAAGATATGCTCACTTTTTTATTGAGTATGTACTGTTTTGAATTTAATAATAAATGTACGTGTATGGCAATCAGTGATAAAAATCAAATTATCTTAGGAAGAAACAGTGATTTTTTAGTTGAATTAGAGAAACTTTATATGAACTGTTTGTATAATTTAGATAATTGCTACTCATTTAATGGAAATACGACAGCGTTTGTTGAAATGGAAGATGGTATCAATGAATACGGCTTAGCAATAGGAATGACTTTTATTTATCCACAGAATATCATGCCTGGAATAAATGCAGGAATGATTGTGCGTTATATTCTGGAAAGATGTCAGACACTACAGGAAGCTATTCAATTTATAAAGTCAGTTCCCATTGCTTCTAATCAAACAATAACAATAGCAGATGCTTTAGGAAACATTGCAATAGTAGAGTGTAATAGTCAAAATGTTGTGGTCGTTTATCCTTTAGAAAATGAAAATTTTGTTACTACAGCAAACAACTTTAACTCGTCACAAATGAAAAAATATAATGAATACAATATTGATGACTGGAATTCATTATTAAGACATCAAATTGCATATCAGTCATTAAAAAATAACGATTTATCAATGGAACTTATTTTTGATATATTATCTGGAAAGTATGGATTTATGTGTCAGTATGATAGAAGAAAAGGTGCAGATACTGTATGGTCTGTAGTTTATGATATTAAAAATAAAAAAATATATAGAGTTGAAGGAAATCCATCAAGAAAACAATATCAGGAAGATCATCGATTTAAATTTTCTTATTGATATAGTTAATGATTGTCAAACATTTTTTATAATGGGATAATGATTATATCAAGTACATTATAAAGGAGAAAATAAAAATGAAATTAAAGAACCCTATGTTAGTAGTCACTGATATAGATAAATCAGTTGAGTTTTATAAAAAAGTCTTTGGACTTCATGTGATTATGGATTTTGGAGCTAATAAAACTTTAACTGGAGGTTTGTCTTTACAGACAGTTGAAACATACAAAGAATTTATCAGTGCAAGTGAAATCACCTTTGGAGGTAATAATTTTGAAATTTATTTTGAAGAAGATAATTTTGATAAGTTTATTGATAAATTAAAAGAGTGTGACATTGAATATGTACATCCTGTTATAGAACATTCATGGGGACAACGTGTAGTTCGATTCTATGATCCAGATAAGCATATTATCGAAGTTGGAGAAAATTTAAAAGTCGTATGCAAACGTTTCTTAAATAGTGGACTGACACCTGAACAAGTAGCAGAACGTATGAATGTACCCATGAAATTTGTAAATGCGTGTTTAAAGTAAATCAATAAAAAAGTCAAAAAGAAGTTATTTATATGGTCTAGAGATTGTAAGCATTATTTCAAACAGTCTCATTGCATTGAATTTTTTATCTCTTTATAATAAAGATAGGAGGTGTTAAAGTATGGCTAATGAAGAAAAAAAGGATTTTAATGCCATGTTACACAATAATAAAGATATGCCTAAATTTCAGGTGATTACAGACCAAAAAAGTATTGAAAAATATGGTGGAAATAATATGTATTTTGCTCCACCAATTGATTACGATAAAGTCATGAAGAAAATACCTTATGGAAAGGTAATCACCATTGGGAAAATTCGAGAATTTTTCGCAAAAGAGAACGATGCAGATTTTACTGAACCTATCACCGCAGGGATTTTTGTATCTATTGCAGCATGGGCAAGTTATCAGCGAACTGAAGATAAAACTCCATATTGGCGAACATTAAAAGCAAATGGAGAATTGAATTCAAAATATCCAGGAGGTATAGAAGTCCAAAAAGAAAAACTTGAGGCTGAAGGACATACAATTATAAAAAAAGGACGCAAGAATATAAAGTATTATGTAAAAGATTATGAAGATGTACTTTTTGATTTGAATAAGGAACATTGAAGGTGATTAAAAAACGAAAGTGAGGGGAACTCATTTGAAAAAAGTTATTATATATATTCATGGTAAAGGTGGCAATTATCTTGAAGCTGAGCAATATAAGAAAAATTGCCCTGGCTTTGATATTTACGGAATAGATTTTAACGACTATCTTCCTTGGATTGTAAAAAATAAATTTGTTGATTTTTATAATAATGTTCAAAATAAATATGATCAAATTTATATACTGGCAAATAGTATTGGTGCCTATCTAGCAATGCACTCACTACAGAAATGTAAAATCAAAAAAGCGTTATTTATATCTCCGATATTAGATATGGAGCAGTTGATAATAGATATGATAAATTGGGCAAATACTTCAGAAAAAGAATTGGCTGAGAAAAGAGAAATACAGACAGATTTTGGAGAAACATTATCTTGGGAATACTTATGTTTTGTTAGAGACAATCCAATAATATGGAATGTTAAAACTGAGATATTGTATGCAGGACATGACAATTTAACATCAAGAAAAACAGTAGATGAGTTTATAAATGGTCATGATGCACATCTTACCGTAATGGAAAATGGTGAACATTGGTTTCATACTGATGAGCAAATAGAATTTTTAAATAATTGGATGAAAAATGTCATATAACAAAAAATTTATAGAGAGTTATAAATACGAGTGGAGGTATATAACCATGAAAAACATGATTGCATATTGCGGATTGGATTGTGAAAATTGTGATGCATATCTTGCGACAGTCAATAATGATCAGGAGTTGAGAAAGAAAACTGCCAAGCTATGGGCTGAATTGAATAATGCACCCATTTTTCCTGAACATATTAACTGTGAAGGATGCCGTGTTGATGGTGTGAAAACTGTATTTTGTGATAGTATGTGTGGTATTCGACAGTGTGCAATGAAAAAGGGTGTTAATACTTGTGGGGATTGTTCAGATTTAGAAAAATGTTCTATTATAAGTACCATCCTAGAAAATAATCCGTCTGCTTTAATAAATTTGAAAAAATAGATCCTTATTTGAAAGGAAGTGTTAAAAATGCCTACTTCTCATATAAAAGCACTGATTGATAATGATATCCAAAAAGTCTGGGAAGTTGTTTTCAATGTTGAAAAATACAAGTTATGGCGTAGTGATTTAAGTCAAACAGAAATCATAAATGAAAAACAATTTATTGAGTACTCTCAAGAACATTTTGCTACTACTTTTACTGTTACTGTTGTAGAACCGTATAAACGTTGGGAATTTGATATGGAAAATAGCAATATGAAAGGTCATTGGATTGGTATTTTTACTCCTAAAGGGAATCAAACTGAAATAGAATTTACTGAGGATGTACAAGCTAAAAAATGGTTTATGAAGCCATTCGTTAAATCTTATTTGAAGAAACAACAGACACAATTTGTTGAAGATTTAAAGAAATCATTAAAGAAGTAAATTGAAATTATGGAGGGATGTTCATGAAAATAGAGATTGAAAAGGAATTTCCAAAGTATTTTAAGCCCTCATATCCAGAGGAGTTTGAACTATTTTCTCACTTTGAAGTTACAGCAGGTATACCTACAGTTTTATTTGCCATTACCACTTGGAAAGAAAATGGACAACCTAATGTATGTTTTCATTCCTGGAGCAGTTTTCATGGAGATAAGACAGCTTTCTTTGCGGTGATGGGAAATTTATACCAACATACACATACATATGCGAATATAAAACGAGAAAAATGTTTCTGTATTAATTTTCTTCCTATTAGTTACTATGATCAGCTGGTCAATACAATTCATCATAATCAAATTGAAGATGATGAATTTTCAGTAGGGCAATTGACACTTGAACATGCCAAAACTATACATGCACCTGCCATTCATGAAGCTTTTATCAATATAGAATGTACTTTAAAAGATATACAGGATTTGAGTGGAGCGGGCATAACTGCCATGATTATAGGTCAAGTACAACATATATCAGTTGAAGAGAACTATGCTCAAGGATATAAGCGATATGAAAAAAATGGATTTATGATGCTAATACCAGCACCACAAGATCTTCTGACTGGGGAACCGAATCAATCTGCTATAGCTACTATAAATATCGAAAAGTATGACTAAAAAAACAGAAAGAACAAAATTGAGTTAATTGAAGATAAAATATCTTATTTAACAAAGATACTTTGAGTATGTTTGAATTGACTCTTTTTTGTTTTTTTATTTATAATTATACATACCAAGAGTATGTAAGAGGTGAGAAGTATGGCAAGAAATAAACATCCTGAAGTCACAGTCAATAAAATATTAGAAGTTTCTAAGCGACTATTTTTAGAAAAAGGGTATGACAACGCAAAAATTCAAGATATAGCAGATGAGTTAGGTATGACAAAAGGTGCTATCTATCATCATTTTGAATCTAAAGAAGAAATCATGAATAAATTAGGGGAAACTATGTTCATTCATAATAATCCTTTTGAGATAGTCAAAAAACGAAATGATCTAAACGGTCTAGAGAAAATGAAATTAGCAATTAAACTCAATCAGTCTAATGAACAGATGGTAGAATTAACTAATCAGGCATTACCTCTTTTAGAGAATCCTCAAATCTTAGCGAAAATGTTTGAATCTAATTATCAGAATTTGCTTCCCTATTGGTTGGAGTTGATTCAAGAAGGGCAGGAAGATGGTTCTATAAAAACAGAACAGCCAAAAGAATTAGCCGAACTCTTCATATTAACAGATTTATGGATGATACCATCACTGTTTCCTGGGAATGTTGATGATATAAAGAATCGTTATAAGTTTGTCACTGTCATGCTAGGAAAGATGGGGTTACCACTTTATGATGAAGAAATGATCGAAAAAATTGATAAGTTACCATATTATAAATAAAAACATTGCCTTATGATAAGGCAATTTTAAATAAAATTATACATACTTAAAGTATGTATGCTATGAGTAGGAGGAAGAAAAATGATAAAAGTATTTATTCATGGATCTGGGCATAAAGGTAGCAGTTGGAATGAAGTCGTTAAGAATATGCATAACAACAAAGACATATTATGTCCTGATTTATCGACAATCCTCAATGGGAAAGAAGCAAGCTATTCTCATTTATATTCTTCATTTGTTGAGTACTGTCATGAAATTGAGGGACAAATTGATTTATGTGGACTTTCATTAGGTGGAATATTAGCTTTGAACTACGCTATAGAATACCCGGGTAAAGTAAAGTCGTTAGTCCTTATTGGAACACCGCATAAAGTACCGAAAATCATGTTTAGTATTCAAAATGTTATTTTTAGATTGTTGCCAAAATCAACATTTAAGAGTATGGCTTTTGAAAAGAAAGATACATTTATTTTAGGAAATACAATGAAAGAATTAAATTTTAGTCATAAAGTCAATGTTATTAAATGTCCAACGTTTATTATTTGTGGAGAAAAAGACAAAGCCAATATGAAATCAGCTTATTTTTTCTCTCAAAATATTCAACAATCAGAATTCATCATTATTAAAGAAACAGGTCATGTTGTTAATGAAAACAATCCAAAAGAATTAGCAAGAATATTAGATGAATATTATGATCAATTGAATAATGATTATAAATATTAGCTATTTTTTAGACAAGACAGAATTTTATGGTTTTGATCAATATTTAAACGTCTATATATTTATGACTAAAAATACATAATACTGAATTTTATTATTCTTTATCTTGTTTGATTTTATTTAATTCTTCTTCTAACTTTTGAAAACTTTTCTTTAAAAGATCATACTCATTATCCTGATTATCTTCTTGAGAGTTTGAGTCTTGTTCATTGGATTGACTATCTGTTGTCTGAAAGGAAGAAAGATAACTGCTGTTAAGAGCTAATAAATCACCAAGTACATTGAAAAAGGCACCAACAACAGCTTGTTCATCAACGGATAAACTTTCTGTTAAAGGGGCAACCAATAAAACAGCTAAACCATCAAGTGCGATAGGATGAATAAAAGTTAAGGACATTGTCATCACCATAATTATCATATGTTCCTATTTGAATTTTGAGTGTGGTAAATGACTTATATGACAAAGTGATTGAAGAAATGAAGATGAAAATATTATTTATCTGGTATATACAGATATTTTTTTCATAAGTTGAAATTTATATGAATAAATAAGAATATGTGATATGATAATAATAACTTTCAACAAGACTTAACGAAAGTAATTGAATCTTTTATCAAAGAATTGGAGTTTAAATAGAAAGCGTGATATTTTGTCAAAAGTTAAAGATTTAAAACACATGAATATTCAAAAAGTAAGACAATGTTTTTATGATGGAAACATATGGACGAAAACACAGTTATCTGATGAGACGCAATTATCGTTATCATCCATGACAAATATTTTGCAGGAACTATTAAAAAATCAAGAAATATTTTTTATAGGTGAAAATGCATCAACAGGAGGACGAAAATCAAAACAGTATGTTTTGAATAAAGATTATCGTCATATATTAAAAATGATTTTAAAAAGACAAATCAATGGTTATGAATTTATTTGTCAGAATGTGAATCTTTTTAATCAGGTTATTTCATCTCAAACAGTTTCTTCGATGTATGGTCAAGTGGATGAATTGATCTTATTAATGAAGAAGTTTTTATCTGCTGACTCTTCTATAACGATGATTTGTTTAAGTATTCCTGGTGTTTGTCATGATGGATATATTGATGTTTGTGACTTTGAATTGTTTGAAAATGTGAATCTTTTAGAGATGATTCGTGATTTTTATAAGAATCAAATCATTTTAGAAAATGATGTTAATATTGCCAGTATTGGTTTTTATCATCAATATCCAAAATGTCAGCATTTGGCATTTGTTTATCAGCCAGCAGTTCAATATATAGGCTGTGGAATGATTATTAATGGAAAGTTATATAACGGTTTTACGCATTTTGCGGGCGAGTTAAGATATTTACCGTTTTATACATCTGAGCAACAAAATCAAATGCTTGAAACTCAACCTAAAGAATTACTAGAAAAACAGTTATCGACACTTTGTTGTGTTTTCAATCCAGAAATGATTGGGATTTGTAGTGATGTTATTGATTGTCTGGATGATTTTCATCTCAATACGATTCCATTTAAACATAGACCACGTATGATTCATGTAAAGAATATGGATTCATTGATAGAAGATGGGCTTTATCAAATGAGTATTCAAAAAATATTAGAGGAGGAGAAGAATGATGACAAAGAGTTATATTGATTTACATATGCATAGTATGTATAGTGATGATGGAGAATATACACCAACACAGTTAGTGGATATGTGTCATGAGGCAGATGTGAAAATCATGGCTATTGCTGATCATAACTGGGTAAAAGCAAATGAGGAAGCAAAAAAACATGCAGATGAATTAGGAATGACATATATTCCTGCTATTGAAATTGATTGTACTTATAAGGGTGTTAATTTACATGTGTTAGGATATGGTATTGATAATCAGGAAGTCTTTAACCAATTAGGTGAAGATATTGAAAAGCAGGAAATTGCATGCAGTATGAAGAAATTAGAATTAACGAATGCCTTAGGATTTGATTTGAAAAAAGAACAATTAGATGCATTATCAACAAATGGTGTTTATACAGGCGAAATGTTTGGTGAAGCCTTATTAAATGATTTACGATATGAAGATCATGAATTATTAAAGCCATATCGTCAAGGTGGAGAAAGAAGTGATAATCCCTATGTGAATTTTTATTGGGATTATTATGCCCAAGGGAAACCATGTTATACAGAGATACATTTTCCAACTTTAGAAGAAACTATACAATTGATTCATCAACATGGTGGAGTTGCCCTGTTGGCTCATCCTGGTAATAATTTAAAAGGACAGTTTGAACTGTTTGATGAAATGGTGGCATTAGGATTAGATGGAGTAGAATGTTTTTCAAGTTATCATACAACAGAAACAAATGAATATTTCTACAATAAAGCTAAAGAACTAAATGTCTTGTATACATGTGGAAGTGATTTTCATGGTAAGACAAAACCATCTATTCATTTAGGAGAAAATGGTTGTTCAAATCCACAGGAAATAGAAGATTGCTTAAAAGCTCATCATCTTATTTAATAGAATGAAACACTACAGTATTGGAAATCAATAGGTAGTGTTTTTAATTATTATTTGATCAAGTTATATTTTTATTTAAGCGCTTACATAAAAGTGATAAAATATAAATATGTAGGTGAGGAGGAAAAATATGTTAAGAGATTATCAATTTGAACAAATAGAAATTGCACCTGATATTGAAGAATGTTTAGAAAATGCAAAACTTGAGTTGTCTAAAAAACAGATGTTATTAAAAGAAAAGAAATTACCTGTTGTAGTTTTATTTGAAGGATGGGGAGCATCTGGAATTGGGACAACGCTTGGCAAAGTGATTCAAAATATGGATCCCCGTTTTTATAATGTTGAAACAATGAATAAGATAAGTGAAGATGAACAAAGACGACCTTTCTTATATCGTTATTTTTTACGCATTCCAGAAAATGGAATGGCCACATTTTATGACCATGGTTGGATGAATGATGTCACAAGGCAGTATATGCATAAACAAATTTCAAAAAAACAATATCATCAAAGAATTGAAAGTATACAGAAGTTTGAAAGAACTTTAGTAGATAATGGTTATATAGTGATTAAATTCTTTTTCCATATTTCTCAATTGGAACAGGCAACACGTACACATAAGTTATTGAAAAACAAGAATACAAAATGGCGTGTCAGTGATGAGGATTTATGGCAAAATAAACATTATGATGAATACTTAGGTTTATATGATGAATATATGAATGCGACAAATGACACATATGCTCCTTGGTATATTATTGATGCAACAAATAAAAAACTAGCTCAATTACAGGTGCTTGAAACATTAATGAGCTGTATTCAAGAACGTCTAGAGCATGAAAAGCAGGATGCACCACTGATTGACAATGTTTTTGAAATGAGAGAGAAAATCCATTTAGAAGATTATGATTTGAGTGTTAACATTAGTGAAGAAACATATCGTAGAGAATTGAAAAAATGTCGTAAAAAATTAATGAAGTTGCATAATAAACTTTATCGTCAAAAAATACCTGTGATTATTGCCTATGAGGGTTGGGATGCAGCTGGTAAAGGTGGAAATATCAAGAGAGTCACTTCTGGATTGGATCCTCGTGGATATACAGTTTATCCTATAGCAGCTCCTGATAAAAGTGAATTGAATAGACATTATTTATGGCGCTTTTATAAACGTTTACCAAAGGACGGACATATTGCCATTTTTGATAGAACATGGTATGGTCGTGTTATGGTTGAAAGATTAGAAGGATTTTGTAGTGAAAATGACTGGCAACGTGCTTATAATGAAATGAATGAATTTGAAAAAGAACTTTATGACTGGGGTGCTATTGTTATTAAATTCTGGGTACAGATAGATAACCAAACACAATTAGAACGTTTTACTGAACGTCAAAATACACCTGAAAAACAATGGAAAATTACCGAAGAAGATTGGCGTAATCGTGAAAAATGGGATTTATATGAAAATGCTATTGGAGAAATGCTTCAAAAAACAAATACAGTGTTTGCACCATGGTATGTATTAGAATCAGTAGATAAAAAATATGCACGTATTAAAGCAATGAAAATTGTCATTCGTGAAATTGAAAAGAGATTAGGATAATATAAAAACAAGAATAAGCTCATGTCTTATTCTTGTTTTTGGCATAATTGAAAATGAACACAGGCATTGAAAATACCATCATGATCAACATCATCCGTTATATAGTCAGCAATAGACTTGACTTCATCATTGGCGTTTCCCATTGCAACACTTATAGCAACATGCTTTAACATAGGAATATCATTTCCACCATCGCCAAAAGCCATAGTTTGGGATAAATCAATATGATAATGTTTTAAGAATTCATCAATTCCATGTTGTTTAGAACCACCTATCGGTGAAATATCACAGAAAGTGGGATACCATCTTGAAGCATGACAATGGGGCATGACTTTTAATAATTCCTTTTCCTCATTTTCATCAACAAAGCACATACATTGATATATCTTTTTATGGATAACCTGACTGCAATCACGAGCAGGATGATCATCGTTATGTGTGATTGCATGGATTTCATCAACAAGATGATTACGCATATTAAAATATTTGGTATGTTCTTCAGTAAAACCACAAGGAAATGGTTTTTCTTTTAAATATTCTAATAAAGCCTGAATATCCTGAGAATCAATTGTATTTTCATAAATCAGTTCATCATTTGTAAAACAGTATTGCCCATTTAATGTAATATAGCCATCAAAGGGGAAACCTTGTAAAATATCTAAACCATCTTTTCCTCTTCCTGTCGCAATAAAGAGTTTGATTCCGTTATCTTTGAGTTTATTTAAAGTATAAAAAGTTGAATCAGGGATTTGGTGAGTTTTGAAACTGGCCAAAGTACCATCTATATCAAAAAAGATTGCCTTAATCATATATATCCTCCTTATCGTTTCTTTTATTATATCAGGCATTATATATTTTACAAAAGATTTTCATTTTTTGCTTGTTTTATCTTTTTTATAACAAAAGTGCTATAATGCATGAAGAAAGAAGGGGAAAAAATGTTTGACGTTTTGATAACATCATTAACTTTTATTTTGATTATTGTGATTGCATACTTTTTAAAAAAAGTGAAAGTTTTAAAAAAGAGTGATGCAAATATTTTAGCAACCATTATTATGAATGTGACATTGCCATGTGCTTTATTAACAAGTGCCAATGGAATTACATTAGATATGACAATTCTTATATTGATAGCTGTAGGTATTTTATCTAATGTTATTATGATTCTCGTTGGTTATGGATTTGCTTATAAAGAACGTCCTGTAATAAAAGGAACATATATGATTAATGTATCAGGATATAATATTGGGAATTTTGTATTGCCATTTGTTCAATCGTTTTTTCCTGGTATGGGAGTCGTTTATTTATGTTCTTTTGATATTGGAAATGCATTAATGGGATTAGGGATTACGTATGCTTTAGCCGATCATGTTGCCAGTGGTCAAAGTGATTTTCATTTAAAGGATGTTTTAAAAAAGCTTTTTTCTTCTATTCCATTTGATGTCTATTTATTGATTTTTATAATGGCTATATTTCAAATTGAATTTCCATCATATATTCTTTCTATGGCAACGACTATTGGCGCAGGAAATAGCTTTTTAGCCATGATGATGATTGGGTTAATGCTTGAAATCAAAGTCTCACATAGTGAAGCATATCATGTTATCAAAATTATAGTGTTAAGAATTGTTGGCACTTTGATTTTATCAGGTATCATTTTCATTGTATTACCATTGCCATTATTAGCTAAAGAAATATTAACTATGGCTCTTTGTGCCCCTTTATCAACAGTTTCAGCTGTGTTTAGTCAAAAAATTGGCTATAGTGGTGATATGCCTGCAACAGCAAATTCTTTAAGTATCATTATTTCTATTGTTTGTATGATTACATTGTTATTGATTTTTATTTAATCAAATGAAAGATATTCTAAATGAGTATCTTTTTTTTGAATTTATGGTACAATAAACGACAGGTGGTGAGAATATGACAGATATAAAATTATTAAAAACGACATCTCGACGTTTAGAAATTTTAGCTTCAATGAATATAACAACTTTGGAAGACTTGATTTATCAGTATCCTTATCGTTATGAAGTGATTGAAGAAAAATATCCCACTGATGAGGATGAACATCTGATTATTGAAGCGACTGTCATTTCACCAGTCAAGATTTTTTTTAAGGGTAAAATGTCTAGAATGAGTTTTGAAGTCGAAGATAAGTATTTACAACATTTTCAGGTGTCTATTTTTAATCGTCATTTTTTAAGGCAACATTTAAAGCTAGGAACAACCATAACAATCATTGGTAAATGCATCAATCATCGTATTACGGCATCTGATATTAAAATCAAGCCATTACAAGACATATCTGGTATTTATCCAGTCTATTCTTTAAAAGAAGGAATAACGCAAAAATCTTTTAGACAATATGTCAAAAAAGCATTGTCTTTATTAAATCATGAATTTGATGATTTTATTCCTGAAAAATACCGCATTCAACATCATCTGATTCGAAAGGAAAGTGCTTTATATTGTATTCATTTTCCAGAAAATAAAAAAGATGTTCAAGAAGCGTTGAAATATTTAAAATATGAAGAATTTTTAAAATTTCAATTAACAATGCAATTGATGAAGCAACAACGTACTCAAGAAATGGGGATTGCGAAAGATTTTGATGTAACACAATTACAATCATTGATATTATCATTGCCTTTTGCTCTTACCAAAGATCAACAGACGGCTATTAAAGAGATTGTAGAAGATTTAAAAAGTCCACAGATGATGTATCGCTTTTTACAGGGTGATGTTGGTAGTGGGAAAACAGTTGTCAGCTCTGTAGCTTTATATGCCAATTATTTAGCTGGTTATCAAGGGGCTTTAATGGCACCAACAGAAATTCTAGCGACTCAGCATTATCAGACATTAAGCCGTTTCTTTGAAAATACAGATGTCCATATAGAGTTATTAACAGGTTCATTGTCATTGAAAGAAAAAGAACGTGTTTATCAGGCTATCCAAAGTGGAGAGGCAGATATTGTGGTTGGGACACATGCTTTATTTCAAAAAAAAGTTGTTTATCACAATTTGGGATTTGTGATCACTGATGAACAGCATCGTTTTGGTGTTATGCAACGTAAGGCTTTAAAAAATAAAGGTCAGCAGGTTGATTTTTTAATTATGAGTGCAACACCTATACCACGTACGCTAGCTATTTCTATGTATGGTGATATGGATGTATCGACAATCAAAACAATGCCTCAAGGGCGCTTGCCAGTGACAACACAATATATTCACTCGTCTTCGATGAAGCCGATATTAAAACATTTAAAATCATATTTGGCTCAAGGAGGACAATGCTATGTGATATGTCCGTTAGTGGAGGATAGTGAAAATTTAGAAGCAAAGAGTGCCTCACAGATTGCTAAGGCTATGCAAAAGTATTTTCAAACTCAATACAATGTTGGATTATTACATGGACAGATGAAAGAAGACGAAAAAGAAAAAGTGATGAATGGCTTTTTGAATAACACAATTCAGATTTTAGTATCTACGACAGTTGTAGAAGTAGGAGTAGATGTTAAGAATGCAAATATGATGGTTATTTATAATGCAGAGCGATTTGGAATGAGTCAATTACATCAATTGCGTGGACGTATTGGGCGAGGACAGGAGCAGGCTTATTGTTATTTAATGAGTTCATCATCGTCAAAAGAAGCCATTGAACGATTGAAATATTTAGAAAAGAGTCACGATGGATTTGAAATATCATTGTATGATTTAAAACTTAGAGGACCTGGGGAAGTTTTAGGCCAACGACAAAGTGGTTTACCAACTTTTTTAGTTGCTGATATAATGAAAGATTTTCCTATTTTATCAATCGCAAGAAAAGATGCCGATGAAATTATACATGATTATATACAAAATCATGAATATCAGGGAATTGTATGTAAGATTCAAGAGAAATTACAGGTGAATAATGAATATGTTGATTAAATATGTTATACTATACAAACGAGGAGTGAAAGAATTATGTATAAGTTATCAATAGATGCTATGAGTGGTGATTTAGGAAGTTCTATCGTTGTAGAAGCTTGTGAAATGTTTATGAAAAATCATCATGATGTAGAACTTTATGTCACTGGAAAAAAAGAAGAATTAGAAACATTAACAAAATATGAAAATATTCATATTGTAGATGCCAGAGATGTTGTGAAAATGGACGATGGCATTATGTCTGTCCGTCGTAAAAAAGAATCAAGTATGGTAAAAGCTGTCATGATGGCACGAGAAGGTGTTGTTGATGGTGTGGTATCATGTGGTTCAACTGGTGCTTTTTATACAAGTGCTATGCTCTTTTTAAAACGTATTGAGGGTGTTGAAAAGTCTTGTCTGATGGTTATGATGCCTACATATAATGGCAAAGGTATGGCTATGCTTGATGTAGGAGCCAATGCTGAAAATACAGCTGAACAATTGTATGATTTTGCGATTATGGGGAATATTTATGCTAAAAATATAAGAGGAATCCAAGAACCTAAAGTTGCCTTATTAAATATTGGAACTGAATCTAAAAAAGGTGATGAAGCGCATCAGCAGGCATATCAGCTTTTACAGGCAAGTGACCGTTTGCGCTTTGTAGGAAATGTTGAGGGTCGAGATATTTTAAGTGGTGATTATGATGTTGTAGTCACTGATGGTTTTAGTGGTAATATTGCTTTAAAAACTTGTGAAGGGGTTGCTTCAACATTAATGAAAATGATCAAAGAAAGCATGATGTCTTCACTAAAAGGAAAAATAGGGGCATTATTAGCCAAATCTTCACTTTATAGTTTGAAAGAAAAATTTGATTACAAATCTGTTGGTGGTGCTTTAATGATGGGATTTGAAAAAGCAGTTGTAAAGGCACATGGAGCCAGTGATGCTAAAGCATTTTGTAATGCTATGGATTTAGCTTATCAGATGGTGAAAATGGATGTTGTAAGTCAAATGAAGGAAGGATTAAGTCAAAAATGAAAATATTAGATTTTTTACAGAAAGAAAATATACCATTTCATAACATTGCCATTTATAAAGAAGCATTTACACATGCTTCATATGCTAATGAATCGCATTATGTAAAAAAAGACTATGAACGTTTAGAATTTATGGGAGATGCTGTTTTACAGCTTTATGTTTCAGAGTTTTTATTTAATCTTTTTCCTGATGTTCCAGAAGGAACATTGACAACTTTACGTAGTAAACTCGTACGTGAAGAGTCATTAGCACGTTTCTCTAGAGAATTAGGTTTAGGAGAATTGCTATACTTAGGTGTTGGTGAAGAGAAAAGTGGTGGTAGAGAACGTGAAAGTGTTCTTGCCAATATTTTTGAATCATTTATAGGTGCATTATATTTAGATTGTGGTCACGATGAAGTTTTAAAGATATTACAACAAACTATATTCAAACATATCAACGATTTAGATTATGATGATATTACTGATTATAAAACAACTTTGCAGGAATTAATTCAAGCCGATCAGCGTCGTACTGTCACATATGAATTGTTAGAAACATCTGGTCCGTCTAATGCTCCAGAATTTAAAGTAGCTGTCATGATGGATGATATGTGTCTAGGTGTTGGGAAAGGAACAAGCAAAAAAAGAGCTGAACAGCAGGCAGCGAAGGATGCTTTAAATAAACTTGCGACAAAATAATGATGAAATGATGGATTTTGCCTAGATATCTTTTTCAAAAAAGCATAGTTTATTTTGGGAGTGATAATCATGTATAATCCATATATGTATGATGATGAAAGAGTCATAAATCCTCGTGTTGGAGAAATTGTTTTATATACGGTACACAAAGGTGATAATGTTTATCGTATTGCGAAAACATTAAATAGTGAAGTGGCATGGATTCAGGTTATGAATCAGCTTAATGATGATTTGTTGATTCATCCTCAACAAGAACTCTTGGTGCCAATTGTTTACCAAAAGGTTCCACCAATGCCACAGCCATTCCAAAGAGAAACTTATGATTTATATTTTTAAAAAAATGCATAAGATTTTCATTTGAGCAAAAACTATAAATAGGAGGTTTGAAAAATGAAGAAAATAATCATCCTATTTGTAGCTATGATGTTATGTGGATGTGCTCAAGAAAAACAAGTAGAAGAAAAATCACAATATAAAGATGGGACTTATACAACAACTGCTATGGGATATGGCGGAGAGTTTGAGGTTGAAACAACATTAAAAGATGATAAAATTCAGGATATTGTGATTAAAGAGCATAATGAAACACCATCTATTGGAGGTGTGGCTTTAGAACAAATGATTGACAACATGAAGAAAAAGAATCATTATGATGTTGATACCATTTCTGGAGCTACCAAATCTTCTCAAGCTTTAAAAGAAGCCGTTGCTAAGGCTTATGAAGAAGCTAAAAATGAATCTTAGTATTTTATATTGATCAAAAGTAGTTACAATAAAAGTGACTGCTTTTTTTGTTTATTGAAGAATAAATCTTTATTTTTTAGGAAAATTAGTATATGATAATGACAATGATAGGGGGCTAAATAATGGGAAAAAACTATGTTGGTTGTGAAAGAAATATCACTTTGATCATGGATTTTTATGAATTAACAATGGCTTATAATTATTTTAAATTAGGAAAACAAGATGAAATTGTTTATTTTGATATGTTTTATCGTAAAAATCCTGATCAGGGTGGTTTTGTTATTTTTGCGGGTTTACAGCAGTTAATTGAAGCAATTGAAAATATGCATTTTACTGATGGGGATATTGAATATTTAAGATCATTAAATGTCTTTGATGAAGATTTCTTTGCGTATCTCAAAGATTTTCATTTTACAGGAACTATCTTTTCAGTAAGAGAAGGGACACCAGTCTTTCCATATGAACCATTAATTACAGTGAAAGCTAAACTTATTGAAGCACAGTTGATAGAAACATTTTTATTAGTGACAATTAATCATCAATCTTTAATTGCAACAAAGGCTAGACGTATTGTACAGGAAGCAAAAGGGCGTGCTGTGATGGAATTTGGAGCACGTCGTGCTCAAGGATATGATGGTGCTCATTATGGGGCGCGAGCTGCTTATATTGGCGGAGTGGCTGGAAGTGCGACTGTATCTGCTGGAAAAGATTTTGGAATACCTGTATTAGGAACAATGGCACATTCATTTGTACAGTCTTTTGATTCGGAATATGAAGCATTTAAAGCTTATGCTCAAATTTATCCTGATAATTGCGTTTTACTTGTTGATACTTATGATACTTTAAAAAGTGGTGTTCCTCACGCTATACGCGTTGCTGAAGAGGTTTTAGCACCAATGGGGAAAAGATTAAAAGGAATTCGTTTAGACAGTGGAGATATTGCTTATTTAACTAAAAAAGCCAGAATGATGTTAGATGTTGCAGGATTGCATGACTGTAAAATTACAGTTTCTAATTCATTGGATGAGTATTTAATTCGTTCAGTGTTGGAACAAGGCGCTCAGATAGATTCATTTGGTGTAGGTGAAAATATGATAGTCTCTAAATCTTCACCAGTTTTTGGTGGTGTATATAAACTTGCTGCTATTGAAAAAGATGGAGAAATTATTCCTAAAATTAAAATATCTGAAAATACTGAAAAAATTACAAATCCAGGATTTAAAAAAGTTTATCGTTTAATTGAAAAAGAAACTCATAAAGCCATTGCTGATATTATTGCTTTCCATGATGAAGTTTTAGATGAAAATCAAGATCTTACAATTTATCATCAATTAGATGCATGGAAACATAAAACACTTTATGCTGGAACATATGAAATTCAACCATTGCAGACACTTGTGTTTGAAAATGGAAAAAATGTTTATCCATATTATTCTTTAGATGAAATTAGAGCATATTCTAATCAGCAAAAACAATTATTATGGGATGAAATTTTCCGTTTAGAATACCCTCATTTGTATTATGTTGATTTAACTCAAAAATTATTAGATTATAAGCTAAAAATGTTAGCGAAAGGAAAAAAAGGACATTAGTCCTTTCTTTTTAAAGGATTTTATTTATGATTATTACAGTTGTAGGATTAGGTGTTATTGGTGGTAGTTTTGTTAAAGCTTTAAAAGGAAAAGGATATGATGTTTATGGAGTGGATTGCGATCAGCAGACTTTAGAAATGGCGAAAGCTGAAGGATGTATTATTGAAGGGTATCTTGATGGACATCAGATTATTTCACAGAGTGATTTAACGATTATTTGTTTGTATCCATCAAAAGTTTTAGATTTTATTTCTGAACATAC
The DNA here is from genome assembly GCF_012027715.1 of Massilimicrobiota sp. SW1139. Lineage (NCBI taxonomy): Bacteria > Bacillati > Bacillota > Erysipelotrichia > Erysipelotrichales > Erysipelotrichaceae > Massiliimicrobium > Massilimicrobiota sp. SW1139. The sequence continues at coordinate 89,794 of NZ_SJOR01000007.1, forward strand.
TTTTAAAAAAGGAAGTATTGTTACAGACGTTGTTGGTATTAAATCATATTTTTTAAATCAGGCTTTATCAAGAATAGATCAGGATGTCGAATATATTAGTGGTCATCCTATGGCTGGTCGTGAAAAAAAAGGCTATTTGTATGCCAGTCAGGAAGTTTTTCAAAATGCAAATTATATAGTTATTCAGCATGAACATAATCAGATAGATAAAATTGAATGGATGCGTCAATTTGTAGGACAACTAGGTTTTAAGAGTGTGAAAATCATGAGTCCTTATGATCATGATGAAATTATTTCCTATACATCACAATTACCACACACATTAGCTGTCGCATTGATGAATAGTGATGATGAAAAATATGAAACAGGTAAATATATTGGAGATTCATTTCGTGATTTAACGAGAATTGCTAATATCAATGCAGATTTATGGGCAGAACTTTTCTTTCATAATCGTGATTATTTATTGGTTTCTATGGAGCGTTTTGAAAAGCAATTTGATTTGTTAAAACAAGCTATTGCTTCAGGGGATGAAAAATCTTTAAAGGAAATGTTTTGTCAATCATCTAAGCGTAGAGAAAAGTTAGAAAAATAAGTCATCAAAAATTAAGAGAGTAGATTTATCAATGAAAAGATAAAGATACTCTTTTTTTAAAAAAAATATATATTTTAGAGAATAAAAAAGCTTTGAATTTAAGAAGTAAAATTAAAATATGGAGTCAAATGAGAGCAATCATTTGTAAAAAAAACGAAAAAAGGTATTGCATAAATGTGGAAAATATTATATACTAGGTGAGCAACGAGTTAAGGAAGTTGGTTCCATAGCCAAGTTGGTAAGGCTACAGACTGCAACTCTGTCATCGTCGGTTCGAGTCCGGCTGGAACCTCCAACTGCCCAGGTGGCGAAATTGGTAGACGCACAGGACTTAAAATCCTGCGGACCTTAAAATCCGTGCCGGTTCGACTCCGGCCCTGGGCACCATTCAAAAAAAGATTTTGAAAAAAATGAAAAAAAGTGTTGCAATTGAATAAGAAATGTGATATTATTGAATGGCACTGTTAAGAGGCGCTAGTAGCTCAACTGGATAGAGTGCTTGACTACGGATCAAGAGGTTGTGGGTTCGATTCCTGCCTAGCGCGCCAATCAAATATACGAACGGGAAGTAGCACAGCTTGGTAGTGCACCTGGTTTGGGACCAGGGGGTCGCAGGTTCGAATCCTGTCTTCCCGACCATTGTAATGGGGCTTTAGCTCAGCTGGGAGAGCGCCTGCTTTGCACGCAGGAGGTCAGCGGTTCGATCCCGCTAAGCTCCACCATTATGTTGCGGAGGTTTACCCAAGTCCGGCTGAAGGGATCGGTCTTGAAAACCGACAGGGGATGAAAGTCCCGCGGGGGTTCGAATCCCTCAACCTCCGCCATTTATTAAATTTCATATCGCGGGATGGAGCAGTCTGGTAGCTCGTCGGGCTCATAACCCGAAGGTCGTTGGTTCAAATCCTTCTCCCGCAACCAAATGGTCTGGTAGTTCAGTTGGTTAGAATGCCGCCCTGTCACGGCGGAGGTCGCGGGTTCGAGCCCCGTCCAGACCGCCATTTGTTTTGGTTCCGTAGCTCAGTCGGTAGAGCAGAGGACTGAAAATCCTCGTGTCGCTGGTTCGATTCCGGCCGGAACCACCATTTTTATCAAAAACGATTCACTACATGGCGGGGTAGCTCAGTTGGCTAGAGCAATCGGTTCATACCCGGTGGGTCGGGGGTTCGAATCCCTTCCCCGCTACCATTAAGTTTAATAGTGGTGAATACCACTTTTTATTTTACTTGGACCCTTAGCTCAGTTGGTTAGAGCTATCGGCTCATAACCGATCGGTCGAAGGTTCGAGTCCTTCAGGGTCCACCAAGATGTATGCAACCTCTTTATGAGGTTTTTTTATTTTTTTATATTATAATTTGTGTTATGATATTTTTATGATATTCATATATATTTCATAACAATGTTATATATTGATATAAAAGTAGGTGATTTGATGGATGATATGAAATATATGGGGTTAACATATCAACAGGTAGATGAACGTAAGCAACGAGGGCTTATTAATATATCACATGATAATATTTCAAAAACAAAAAAACAAATTGTTTTAGAACATACTTTGACTTATTTCAACTGTTTAAATGTTTTTTTAGCAGCCATTATTATTTCTACTGGTCGTTGGACCAATTTAACCTTTATGGTTGTCATCTTTATTAATGCTTTTATTGGTATTTATCAGGAGTTTAAGGTTAAGAAAATTATTGATCAGTTAACTGTTGTGACAGTTAAGAAAGTAAAAGTTATAAGAAATCAAGAAGAAATCATTATTCCTACGGAAGAATTGGTTTTAGATGATATTGTTTTTTTAGAAATGGGTAATCAAATAGGAAGTGACTGTATCGTTTTAAGTTCGCAGGGAATGGAAGTTAATGAAGCTATGTTAACTGGTGAATCTGAACCTGTTAAGAAGTATAAAGATGATGAGTTACTTTCAGGTAGTTTTGTAGTTGCCGGAAGTGCTTATGCGAAGGTTATTCGTGTAGGGAATGATAATTATTCCACTAAGCTTGTTCATAAAGCGAAAAATAAAAATAAAGCTTCTTCTGAAATGAAAGATTCTATTGAAAAAGTGATTAAAGTTTTAAGTGTTGTGATTATTCCAGTTGGTATCGTATTGTTTTTTTCACAACGTAGTGCCTTTCCAAATGATTTAGCCAGTGCCATTGTCAAAACTGTAGCTGGTGTCGTTGGAATGATTCCTGAAGGTTTGGTTTTATTAACAAGTTTATCATTTATCATTGGTGTTGGAAAATTGGCGCGTAAAAAGGCCTTGATTCAAGAAATGGAAGCTATTGAAGCTTTAGCAAGGGTAGATGTCTTATGCTTAGATAAAACAGGAACCATTACAACAGGTGAACTCAAAGTTGAAGAAGTGATACCTGTTGAGGCATATCGTTTAAAGGAAATAGAATATATTATGGGTGTGATGGCTCATGAGTTTGATGATGTCAATGCAACGCAATTAGCATTGCAAGACTATTTCTTTAAACAAGACAACGTTATTGTGAATAAACGTATTCCTTTTTCATCTCAAAGAAAGATGCGTGCCTTAAGTATTCAAGGAAATGGTAACTATGTCTTAGGAGCACCAGAATTTTTATTACCATCAGATCATGTTGTTTTAAATCAGGCTGATGAATACGCCCAAAAGGGATTTCGTGTTCTTTTGTTAGGAAAAACAGATTTGATTAATGAACAAGAATCAAGGATTGGTCAAGTTAAGCCAATCGCACTTATTATTATTTATGATTGTATTCGTCCTGAAGCTAAAGAAACATTACATTTCTTTGAAAATGCAAGTGTGGATATACGGATATTATCAGGAGATAATCCAGCAACTGTATCTCGTGTTGCTCAATTAGCTGGATTAAAGAATGGTCATCTCTATATTGATGCTTCAACATTACCTGAAGATGATATGGAATTAGAAAATATTGTTGCACATTATCATGTTTTTGGTCGTGTTAAACCAGAACAGAAACAGCGTATTATTAAAGCACTACAGGTAAATGAGCATGTTGTTGGAATGGTTGGAGATGGAGTAAATGATGTTCTGGCACTTAAAGATGCTGATTGTGGTATCGCTATGGCCGCGGGAAGTGATGCTGCTAAACAGGCTGCACATATTGTTTTATTAGATTCTTCTTTCGCATCTATGGTTGATATTGTGAAAGAGGGGAGAGCTATTATTGCAGATATTGAAAGAGTCAGCTCACTTTATTTAACCAAAACAATTTATTCAACAGTATTAGCCTTGATTTTTGCGGTTTTAAGAATGAGTTATCCATTTACACCATTACAGTTAAGTTTAATTAGTGGTTTAGCAATCGGTTTACCTAGTTTCTTGTTGACTCTGGAACGTTCATCGTCTTTATCATCACAAGGTTTTTTGAAACATGTCATTTCGACAGCTTTGCCTTGTGCCCTGACTATGATCATTTATATGCTGGCCATTACCTGGATTGGAAAAGAATTCCATTTTGATGCTAAAATGTTATCTACATATTATTATTTAGTTGCTGGTTTTATCAGTTTTCTGGTCGTTTTTGTTGTATGTTTGCCATGGAATCGTATAAGAGTCATTGTTACGAGTACGATTACAGTTGTTTTTTATCTCATATTGATGATAATGCATGATTTCTTTGAGATTTATTCACTTTTCTCAAAATCATTAATTTTCATTATTCCAATATGTTTGAGCAGTATTTTTGTATTATTGATTTTAAAAAAAGCAATTGTCCTTTTATATCAACACTTTGAATGTCATTAACGTAATAATTTTAAATTATAAACTGAAATGTGTGTTTTATCTTTAGATAAAATTTGTTGACATTGTTCTTTGGCCAAATCAAAGAGCTTATAAGGATGAATATTAATGGTTGATACATAAGCACCACATTTGATTTGAAATGAACATGTATGATGTAAGTATTCAAATGTTTTGTTTTTCAAATATGAATGAAATTGAATAAAAGCAATTTCAATCAGTTCTTCATTTGTATTAAACATAACTAAAAAGAAGAAGTTCGATCTTTCATAATAGAGGTGAGCATCACCGAAATCAAAGAATTCACTCATTTTTGTTGCTAAATGTTTTGAGATATGAAAATAAAGTTGAGGATATTCTTCAATATGATATGGTACAATTTGATATTCAATATATATTCCTGTTAAAAAGCGTACAGTAGAAGGAATATGTAACTGTTTAAAGAAAGGATATAGATTTTTTTGATAATCAATATGCTGATAGGAAAAATCTGGATCTAAAATTGGAAATTGATATTGATTATTCGTTGAATCATATATATGCATTTTTAATCACCATGATTAACTTTAACATGTTTTCAATAAGAAAAATGTCGATTGTTGTCATGAATTGTATAAATAAGTCCTGAATGGACTTATTTTTATTTATAAACATATAAATGAATAGGTGAGTCTATGGATAAAAAACAATACCTTATCATTGGGTTTGGTTTATTAATATATATCATTATTTTAAAATATATGTTTTCTTTACTTTTTCCATTTATATTAGCTATTCTCTGTTTTTTTGTTTTAAAGCCATTGATTGATCGTATTCAACAGTATATTCCATTACAAAAAAGTGCTATAGGTATTTCTTTGCTATTATTTATTTATCTTGCTTTAGCATTCCTTTTGGGCATATTAATAACAGCTTTATTTTGTTTATGTGTCCACTTTTTTCAACAATTGCCTGTGTATTATGATTCTATTTTTTTACCCTTTATATATAAAATAACAAAACTTTTAGAAAATATTTTTTCTTTTGTATCTCAAGATTTTGTAATCATCTTTCAAAACTGGATTAATCAGAATATGCTTGACTTCATATCCTTTGCATCATCTTTTATTAAATCTATTCCTTCATTTCTTTTATCTTTCTTCATATTTGTGATTTCTACATTTTTTCTTGTTTTAGATTATGAAGATATGAAAGATTGTTTTTTACGACTCTTACAAAAAAAGACATGTTTTCAACTTGTACAGTTTAAAAATAGAGTCTTAAAAAGTTTATGGATTTACATGAAATGTCAGATTATTTTAATGTTTGTAACATTTTTAATTTTATTGATTGCTTTTCTTATTTTAAAGATTGATTCACCGTTACTTTATGCTTTTACAATTTGTTTGCTGGACAGTTTGCCATTTATTGGAATTGGAATTATTTTAATTCCTATGATGGTTTTATATTTATTTCAAGGGGCATATATGAAGGCAGTTTATTTATTTTGCTTATATTTGATTATTAATATGATACGTAGTTTTCTTGAACCTCATATCATGAATAAAGAGATGAAAATTCCTGCTTTTTTATTATTGGTATCTATGGTTCTGCATATTCATTTTTTTGGTATAGCTGGCGTTATTCTTTCACCCATTCATATGAGTTTTATTTATCAGTATTTTCATAAAAGTGAGGATTTGATATAATAAACTCTAGGAAGGTGATGGTTATGAATAAAAAATATTTTTTCTTTGATATAGATGGAACACTTACAAATAAGCAAACAGGTGAATTGATACCTAGTGCAAAAACAACAATCAAAAAATTACAGGACAATGGTCATTTTGTATGTATTGCGACAGGAAGAGCTTATTATAAAACAAAAGAATTTGCGAATGAAGCAGGATTTCACCATATTGTAAGTAATGGAGGCGCTGCTATTACAATTAATGATCAGCTTATTGAAAATAAACCTTTGGATCGTCAAAAAGCTATTGCGTTATGTCAGGAAGCTCATCAAAAAGGATTTGGACTTCTTATTTCACCTAATGATAGTATTGATGTTATTATGAATGATGAATTATTTATTCAACAGGTTGGATATAGAAAAGAACCAACTAGATATTTCTTTGATTCATCATTAACTTATCAGGGTATTCAAGATTATTATAAAATTTATATTGCTGTGGATGAAAAACATGAACATGAATTAACACTTCTTGATTCAATTGGACATATTCGTTTTATGAAAGAATATTTAACATATCAGCATGATGCTAAAGATGAAGGAATTTTCAAAATGTTAGAGTATGTGCATGGTCAAGCTGAAGATGTCGTTGTTTTTGGGGATGATTATAATGATTTGATTATGTTTAAACCAGAATGGACATCAATTGCAATGGGAAATGCCTGTCAAGAATTGAAAGATAAAGCAAGTTTTATTACAAAAGCAAGTTATGAAAATGGTATTGAATATGCCTGTCAATATTTTGGATGGATTTAAATAGTTATTTATTGTATACAATTATACAAAATAGTGATATAATGGACTTAATATAGAAAAAGGGGTGAGAATCTATGAATGATCAAATCCAAGATTTTTTTGAAAAGTCCTTAGTTGAAAATCATATAGATAATGAACTTTATCAAACTTATTCTGTGAAAAAAGGTTTACGTAATGAAGATGGTACAGGAGTATTGGTTGGATTAACTAAAATTTCTGATGTTGTTGGATATAAAATCCAAGATGGAGAAAAAACAGATGATTATGGAAGTCTTTATTATCGTGGTATTAATGTTGAAGACATTATAAATGGTCAAAGAAAAGAGAAAAGATATTTATTTGAAGAAGTGTGTTTTTTAATTCTTTTTGGTTATTTGCCTTCATATGATGAGTTTGAAAAATTCAAAAAAGTTTTAAGTGATCGTTATGAATTGCCTCCACATTATTTAGAGGCCAATATCTTAGGATTTCCAGCTAAAAATTTAATGAATAAATTACAGCAGGAAGTATTGATGTTATATGGTTATGATGATGATCCTGATAATACAAGTATAATAGAAACTCTTAATAAGGGAATTGATTTATTGGCTAAGATTCCAAGTATTGTCTGTTATACATATCAGACAAAAGTTCATTATTTTGATGAAAAGAGTTTGGTTATTCATCATGTTCAAAAAGATTTAAGTATTGCTGAAACGATTTTATCTTTATTGAGAAATGACGGAAAATTTACTCAAAAAGAAGCAGAAGCTTTAGATATTGCATTGGTTTTACATGCAGACCATGGTGGAGGAAATAACTCTACATTTACCAATGTCGTTATTTCTTCAACTGGAACAGATATATATTCTTCAGTAGCTGGAGCAATTGGTTCTTTAAAAGGACCACGTCATGGAGGAGCAAATTTAGCTGTAAAAAAACAAATGGAAAACGTTATTGAAGAAATATCATTAGATGCAACTGATGATCAAATAAAAATGATTATTAATCGTATTTTGGATAAAGATTTCAATGATGGCAGTGGTCTTGTTTATGGAATTGGGCATGCTGTTTATACATTAAGTGATCCTCGTAGTGAGATGTTAAGTCAAATCTGTGAGGAATTGGCCATTGAAAAAGGGCGTCATCAGGAATATTTATTTTATAAACGTTTTGGTGAAATTGCTGTTCAAGAAATTTATCAACGAAAAGGAATCCATGTCTGTACGAATGTCGACTTTTATAGTGGGCTTGTTTACAATATGTTGAATATACCGAGTGATCTTTATACATTATTATTTGTTGTTGCAAGAACAGTAGGGTGGATCGCACATAATGTAGAAAACAAATTATATTCAAATCGTATTATCAGACCAGCTACAAAATATGTTGGGACATTAAAAGACTATCAGCCAATTGAAAAGCGTAAATAAAAAGCAAGTCTAAGCTTGCTTTTCTTTTTGCATTTTTAAACGATATGTTAATGATGATGGATGCTTTTTGCCAATAGCAATATAAATAAGAATAGATAAAATATTTGCTATAGCAATGATGGCAAACATATAATTATATCCAATCATATCAATCAAAACACCAGCGATTCCTCCACCTAAACCAATTCCCATATCATAAGCGCATAGAAATGTTGAATTGGCTGCACCTCTTCTTTGAGGTGGTGCAATACTCACGGCCATAGACTGTAAGGCGGGTTCAATTCCTCCAAAGGCATAACCAGAAAGGGCTGCTGAAAGAAGAAAAGTGATGTTATGAGGTATGAAGGCTATCAGGAATAATGCAATAAACCTACACATATGACATGTATAAACAAAGATAGCTTCGCCTTTTTGATCGGCCACTTTTCCTATGAAAATTCTTGTTAAGAATAACATCACAGCCATAATTGTAAAATATATTCCACCTTTAAATGACAAAAAAAGGCATAAGTCCATAATCTGGACTTACGTCTTTTTTGC